>DATCLI010000309.1:0-5846 GCA_036563955.1 Clostridia bacterium
AGGATCGACCGCACCTTATACCGCCGCCGGCGGTCTTGACGGAGACTTTGTATGCGGCGCATTGGGCTTTAACGCAGGCTGGTATATAGACGACAATGGGAAAGTCGCATACGGACCGCTTGCGCCGGGTTATAAGGAATATCTTACAATAATGAACAGATGGTATCAGGAAGGGCTGCTTGACAAGAATTTTGCAACTAATGACGGAGAAGCCGTAAAAGCTAATATGCTGAATGGGCATTCCGGTATGACCCTTGGATTTATTGGGGGGAATCTGGGTACATGGATGAATGCGATGAAGGATAAGGATCCAAAGTATGAAATTGTTGTTTCGCAGTACCCCACATTGAAAAAGGGAGAAAAGGTAAAATTCGCACAGAAAGACTGGACCTTTAATTCATGGTCGACAGCGATATCCACGGCCTGTAAAAATCCTGAACTGGCGGCTAAATTTCTTAACTTTGGCTATACCGAGGAAGGGGAGCTGCTCTATAATTTCGGGATTGAAGGCGTCAGCTATAATATGGTTAACGGTTATCCTACATATACGGATATCATTTTGAAAAATCCAAACAACCTTTCTGTAGCGGAGGCTATGTCAATCTACCACAGAGCGGCGTATGCCGACGGGCCTTTTATTCAGCGAAAAGAATATATTGAGCAGTTCATGCAGCTGCCGCAGCAGTTGGAGGCTTTGAAGCTTCTCAGCCAGGCTGATCCATATCCGAACAAATACCCGCCCGCAACGACAACCCCTGAAGAAAGCCAGGAGCTCGCTAAAATTGAGAGTGATCTGAATACGTATGTGGATGAAATGAAATTAAAGTTTATTATAGGCACGGAACCGCTGAGCAGCTTTGATACCTTTATAGAAGAGATAAAAGCGATGAATGTCGACAGAGCAATAGAACTCAGGCAGGCTGCGGTAGATCGTTACAATAAACGTTAGTGCGGCGGAATAGAGCAGGTGAAACACCTGGAATAAAATGTGCGCCGTTTTAAAAAAGCCGGGCTGTATTTTAACGACAGCCCGGCTGCTTTATATAGGTTGATTTAATGGTATGTCTTTTATTATGGCATTCTTATTAAGGTTACATCGCAAAAGCCTTTATTCAAGATTCAGTTTCCGTTTCAGAATAATATTCGTTACAGTATAGTATATGGCTGCCAATATCGCTAAAGTAATGCTGAAGAAAAGGATTAACGTATTAAGACGGTTCGATGTAAAGAACGCAGGTTCCGCAAACGGAATCATTGTATTCAGAAAGGGAGGAATAATCAGCATATAAACCATCTGATTAACGGTATTTAAACCGATATACATTCCAAAAGACGCCAGGAGCTTATGTTTTCTGAAAAGGTGGCCCAGGGCAATCGCCGTGTACATTTGAATAATGCCTGCGGCAAGAGCCGCGAGCGCAAGCAATGAAATTGAGAAATATCCCATTGTTCCCAAATACTTTTGAAATTCTGCAAGCATTAAATCTAATTCTCCTAATTCTCGAGCGGGTATGAGCAGCATAATCGAACAAAAGCCGACAACAGCGCTTGAAAAGTTCCACAGCATTGCAATCAGCAGTTTGCTGGCAATATGCTTCCATGTCTGCACAGGCAGTGTAAACATCAGGTATCCTTCATCACCCAGGAGGTTTTTGTAAAACCTTTGTATGACTACAACAAATGTCACGACCATTATTCCAACAAAGAGAAAAACATATACAAGTATTGACAGAATAAAGGCTATTTTCCAAAGGTTTGCGGCTTCTGCCAAAACAGACGGGTCATTTTGAATTAACGCCCTGTTTATCAATGCAAAAATCACAAGCGCGGCGTACAAAGGTAAAAACCAGCGCGCAGTAGCCTTAAGTTCGTATTTCAACAGTTTTGCTAACATTTGAACACCTCCCTGAATAAAGCATCCACCGACTTCCCGTATTCGTCGCGGATTTCGTCCACTGTTTTATTTAACACTACCTGCCCTTCCTTAAGAAAAATAATATCGTCCAATACCTTTTCAATATCGGAAATGAGATGTGTGGATAGAATGACGGCAGCATCTTCACTGTAGTTTGTTATAATCGTATCGAGGATATAATCGCGTGCGGCAGGATCGACGCCTCCAATCGGCTCATCAAGGAGATACAGCTTTGCATCACGGCTCATAACGAGGATTAGCTGCACTTTTTCCTTTGTTCCCCTGGACAGGGTTTTCAGCCTGCTGTTGGGATCAATATTCAGCCTCTTCAGCATATCATAGGCTTTTTCCGGGCTGAAGTCCGCATAAAAATCCTGAAAGAATCTAATAATCTGCGAAACCTTCATCCAATCATTCAAATAAGTTTTTTCAGACAAATAGGATACTATTTTTTTAGTCTCGACACCGGGGTTAAATCCGTTTATTTTCACTTCTCCGGATGTTGGAGTAAGCAGTTCGTTGCATATTTTTATAAATGTGGTCTTTCCGCTTCCGTTAGGTCCTAAAAGACCGACAATCCTGCCCCGTTCTATCGTAAGATTTATGCCGTCGAGAGCTTTCGTTGCTCCAAAGCTTTTTGAAAGGTTTTTGCACTCAAGGATCGTATTCATTGTTCCACCTCTTCCAGTATTGTTTTCAGCATGTTTAATATCTCTTTGTTTTCAAATCCCAGCCGTTTCATTTTTTCTAAAAAATCCCGCATCTGTTCCTGTGCCAGTTTATTTTTTACCTGACAAACCATATTATCATCCTCCGTTACAAACCTGCCGCTTGTGCGGCTCGTATACAGCAGCCCGTCGTCTTCGAGTTTTGCGAGGGCTCTTTGCATTGTATTAGGATTAACCGAAGCCTCCCGGGCAAGGTCACGAACCGAGGGAAGCTTTGACCCCGGCGGATAAACTCCTGAGCATATTTTCAGCTCAATCTGCTCAATAAGCTGCGCGTAAATAGGGCGGTCGGTTTTCAGTTCCCAAGGCATTCAATCACTCCTTTGTATTATTGTATTAAGTGCTTAATACAATAATACAATAAAGCATTCCCTCTGTCAACTACTTCGTAAAAAACTTTTTAAAGATTTTGTGTTACTGTTTAGAAGAACTATTGTACAATAAAGGAAACTATAGCGGAATGCAGCATAGAGATAGCTCCTTGTTTCCGTTATTGTACAATAGTTCATAAAATAACATCTGAATTGTGAGTATTAACAGTAACAATGTGTTGAAAATTGTTACGGCAAATTCTTCCGCTGTTTGAGCAGTTCGAACTTATTCTTCCTGTAATTTATTATACCTTCACTTCTCAGTGTGCTCAGTACAGCCGACATTGCGCTTCGGTCAACGGATAGGTAATCTGCAAGACCCTGGCGGTCGAAAGGAATGTAAAAACTGCTTTTTCCTGCTTTCTGCGCCTCGGCGGACAGGTAAGCCAGAAGTTTTTCGCGGATTGTTTTTTTTGAAACCAGTTCGATTTTTTGCGTCAGCGATACATTTTTTAATGCGAGAATGTTCAGCATGTTTTCTATAAGCTGTCTATGATAGACACATGAGTTCGAACATGGAGAAACGAGCCTTCGGCAGTCAATAAAAAGCAGTTCGCTGTCCGCCGCCGCAATTACGGATACCGGGAGGAATTCATTTTGGGCGAATGCAAAAGATTCCCCGAATAAATTGCCTTTGCCTGTCAGGGCAAGAATGCTTCTGTTTCCGTAAAAATCTTCCATAACAATTTGGATCTGCCCGGATAAAACAATACCAAAGCTGTTAATGCTGTCGCCGCTCATAAAAACAATATCGTTTTTTCCGTATTGTGCAAACTTCGGCGAAAGACATGCCAATAGAGGCTGCAAATCAGGCTCTTTAATGTCTTTAAATAATGAAACTGTCTTTAATGTTTCAATATATTTTTTCATAAAAAATCTTTTTATTTCGTTGTATTTACAACAGATTTATTATCCTAAGTATATTAAACTTAAACCGTAGAGTCAATAACAAAAGGAAAGAGGTGTAGTAAATGATTCGTAAAATAATAAAGATTGACGAGGATAAGTGCAATGGCTGCGGGCTGTGTGCTGAAGCCTGCCATGAAGGAGCTATAGGAATTGTAGGTGGGAAAGCGAAACTTCTGCGGGATGACTACTGTGATGGTTTGGGAGATTGCCTCCCGGTATGCCCAACCGACGCCATCAGTTTTGAGATGCGCGAGGCGGCAGAGTATAACGAAGCCGCGGTTCAGGAGAACAAGCTGAAAAAACAGGCGGCGCCAATGCCTTGCGGATGTCCGGGAAGAAATATTAAAACTATCCGAAAGGAAACACAAAAAAGCACCGGTAATGACATAGTCGAAATTGTGAGCCAACTTGCTCAGTGGCCTGTCCAGATTAAACTTGCACCGGTTAACGCGCCGTATTTTACCGGTGCGAACCTGCTGATTGCCGCCGACTGCACGGCATATGCCTATGGTAACTTTCATAACAGATTCATGAAAAACAGGGTAACGCTTATCGGCTGTCCTAAGCTTGATGAAGGTGATTACAGTGAAAAACTGACAGAAATAATAAAGAACAACGACATAAAGAGCGTAACAGTTGTGCGTATGGAGGTCCCATGCTGCGGAGGTATTGTAAACGCAGTGAAAAAGGCATTGATAGACAGCGGCAAGTTCATACCGTGGCAGGTAGTAACAATTTCAACGGATGGAGAAATACTGGACTGATGGTATATTCCCTGATATTTCGGAGAATAAATCAGTTGCCTTAAATAAATGTTAAAATTTGCTTATTATTTGGATTCTGTTTTTTCAATAACGAAAAGCAGTCATAAATAAAAGGCGTTGATCAGGATTCAGCGTTTTACGGCATCAGGATGCTCAAATTCATCTGAATTAACTGATCAACGTCTTTTAATCCTGCCATAAACATTGAAGTATGCTATGGTGTCAAATCAGTCCAATCGGTCAAATAAAACCAATCAATTTTTTGTGTTATAATATTTATAATAAATGCCGTAAGAAAAATTATAAAATTACTTTTACTGGCGCATCGAAGGGCATTTGATAAGGGATAAGTATACTGCAGTTTTAAGATTGGCAGCGACGGCTCAAAAAACAATTAAATTGCCAAAGCAGGTATAAGTATGATGAATAACTTGTTTAAAAGATTCAAACATTTTGCCAATCGTTCTATTGGTAACCGGATCAGTATCTTTTTTATTCCTTTCACTATTGTCCTGATCACAACCGTCGGTATGGTTTCTTTTATAAAGTATTACTCCACATTGAAGGATCAGATTATCCGGGATACAATGAAAATTATCGAACAGGTTGGCAACAATGTTGATTTCTACTTTACCGATATTAAAACACCAATGGCGATGATTGCGCGAAACAACAATGTTGTGCAGGCGCTTAAGAATTATGGGGAGATGACGCCGCAGGAACGCCTTTTCATTGAAAGGGATATCGAAGCTTTTACATATAATATTAACAGCTTCAAAAGCTATATCGGAGATTTGATCATTGTCGGCAATAACGGTTTCAAGCTTAACCTTCGAACATCATCCCGGATTTTGTATAATTATGACTTTCTTAACGCAGACTGGCTTAAGGAACTGGTCGAAAAATCTGAAAAAGGAATTCAATACATATCCACTCATGAATGTGATTATTACCCGAAAACAGAGTTGCCTTACGATAAAATTGTATCGGCAGTGCTGCCTGTTTACGATAATACACAAAATATTGGTTACATAATTTGTGACATTAACCTCAGAAAGCTGAACCGGATATTTGATTCTTTAAATCTTAGTCATGATGGTGTTATTTTCATGGTGGATCAGCAGGGTAAAATCATTTTCCATCCGAATGAAGAGAACCT
>DATCLI010000310.1:0-6409 GCA_036563955.1 Clostridia bacterium
AATTTCGCACATACGGGCTGATTAATTAAAAAAGCTCTCAATGAGTGTTGCATTTTTATGCATCCGGATGTATAATTATGAATTAACACGAAGCACACGGAGGGTTGATTTATGTTTAACGTTGCAGTTATAGGCGCAACAGGATATGTTGGAGCTGAAATTGTAAGGTTATTGCAGCACCATCCGGAAATAAGCGTAAGCTGCGCTGTTTCCCAGAGTTTTGCCGGTAAGCCTTACTCAAATATATACCCTAACCTGAAAAAAATATTTGACATGCCCTTAAGCTCCGTTGATATTGATTCATTATGCGAACAGGCGGATTTTTTCATTACCGCTCTTCCGCATGATGCGTCAATGGATATTATACCCAAACTTATGAACCAGGGCAAAAGGGTTATAGATCACAGCGCACTTTTCCGATTCAGGAAAAGGCAAACCTATGAACAATGGTACGGCGCCGCGCATGAAATGGATGATCTGCTGGAATACGCCGTATACGGTCTTCCTGAGTTTTACCGCGACAGTATTTCACAGGCAAAGCTTGTTGCAAACCCGGGGTGTTATCCCACTTGCGCGATACTTGGAATTGCTCCGCTTCTAGCCAATAAACTTGTTCATACAACAAATATTATTGTCGATGCCGCATCGGGAATATCCGGCGCCGGAAGAAAATCCGACCTTGCATATTCCTTCTGTGAAACGCATGAAAATTTTAAAGCATACGGTGTTACAAACCACAGGCATACTCCCGAAATAGAGCAGGAGCTTTCCCGTCTGGCCGATGAAGAAATTATGATTTCCTTTACTCCGCATTTGCTGCCGATAAAAAGGGGAATTCTTGCGACAAGCTATCTAAACCTTAAGGATAATAATCTGACTTCGGATAAATTATATGAAGTATACAGTGAATATTACAAAAACGAATTTTTTGTGCGGGTGCTTGAACCGGGAGCTTCTCCTGAAATAAAAAATGTGGCGGGATCAAATTTCATAGATATAGGTGTAACTGTAGATAAGCGCCTAAACCGCGCGGTGGTGGTAAGCGCCCTCGACAATCTTGGGAAAGGCGCCGCGGGACAGGCAATTCAATGCCTTAACCTTATGCTTGGAATAGATGAAAAAACCGGGCTTACCCAGCCTGCATTATACATTTAAGTTTCATATGACCGGAAAAAATAATTTATACTTACGTTAACGAGGTGACTTTATGAAAGATATTATTAAAAAAGCTGAAGTACTTATTGAAGCGCTTCCGTATATTCAGGCTTTAAACGGTAAAACAGTCGTGATAAAATACGGCGGCAATGCTATGATCAGTGAAGAATTAAAGAATTCCGTAATTGAGGATATCACGCTTCTTAAATATATCGGTGTGAATCCCGTTTTAGTGCACGGCGGCGGTCCGGATATTTCCCACACGCTTAAAAAGCTTAACATTGAATCTGAATTTGTCAACGGCCTGAGAAAAACGGATTTTGCGACAATGGAAGTTGCCCAAATGGTTCTTGTCGGAAAAACCAACAAGGAAATAGTATCGATGATTAATCGAATTGGCGGTAAAGCCGTAGGGATATGCGGGATTGATGACAGTATGATTGAGTGTGAAAAACTTACCGCCGTATCCGATCAAGGTGAACAGATAGATATGGGGTTTGTGGGAAAGATTGTGTCAATTAACCCGCATGTGCTTGAGGTATTGACCAAAGGCGGCTATATTCCGGCTGTCGCCCCTATTGGAGTTGACAAAAACGGGCAAAGCTATAATATTAATGCCGATACTGTCGCGGGAGAGCTTGCATCGGCTTTAAAAGCCGAAAAACTGATACTTCTGACCGATGTAGAGGGTGTAAAAGTTTCGTGGGAAACCGATAAGATTCTTCACGCATTAACGGTTGACGAAGTAAAAAAACTCATAAATGACAATGTTATAGTCGGCGGCATGATCCCTAAGGTCCTCGGCTGTGTTAAAGCTCTTGAAAACGGCGTTGCGAGAACCCATATCATCGACGGCAGGGTTCCTCACTGCATACTGCTTGAAATATTCACAAACAAAGGAATCGGTACAATGATTATGAAGGAAAAGGTATTGTATTACGATAAGGAAAAGATCTAAAACAGGCTTAAAAATTCAACCGGTATATTAAAACCCTTCCCAAAAAGGAAGGGCTTTTCATATGATCGTTTTCCGGCAATCAGTTATTTTTATTCAAGCTCAAACGTATTACATTCCAGGACATTTTCGGCAATTTAGCTGTTATTTTATTGTCTTTCAGTTCAATCTGTTCAAAATTAACCGGAACAACCCTGTCAGGGTTTAGCTTGTCATTAACGGCCTTTTTATCGTCATTTGTCAGCGTTAACGCTTCCTTTAAAACCAAACCGGGGAAACATCTAAGTTCGCAGTCCATCAGCATCGACTCATCCATACTGCGGTTAACCGCGAATATAGTCAATTCCTTTCCGTCCTCGCTTAAAACCACGGCCGCATCAAGATAAGGCACGTCGGTAAAATCTTTGCTGTCGTACTTTTCCGATTGAATTACAGGATTTAATACTGTCCCTCTCCCGTAATTTGACGTGTGCTTGAATGGATAGAATATGGTCTGCCGCCATGCCGCCCCGCTGTTTTCCGTCATAATAGGCGCAATTACGTTTACAAGCTGTGCAAGGCAGGCGATTTTCACCCTGTCGGAGTTTTTAAGGAGCGTTATGAGCATTAGTCCGACCAAAACGGCATCTTCGAAATTATATACATCCTCAAGCTGCGGCGGCGCGATTGTCCACCGTTCAAGTTTTTTATCCTGCTCGTTGGAATGGTACCATACATTCCATTCATCGAATGACAGATTTATATTTTTCTTCCCGCGTTTTTTTGCTTTCACATAATCGCAGGTTGCAATAACTTTCCTGATAAAATTATCCATATCAAGAGACCTTGCAAGGAAGTTCGGAGTGTCGTCATCCCTGTTTCCGTAATATGTATGCAGCGAAATATAATCAACATAATCGTAAGTATGCTCCAATACGGTCGCTTCCCACTGGGGGAATGTTGCCATGCCGCTTCCGGAGCTGCCGCAGGCAACCAGTTCAATTGAAGGATCAACCCATTTCATAACCTTTGCTGTCTCTTTTGCAATCCGCCCGTATTCCTCAGCAGTTTTCCCGCCGATTTGCCAGGGACCGTCCATTTCGTTGCCAAGGCACCATAATTTTATGCCGTGCGGCTCTTTATATCCGTTTTTAACTCTCATATCACTGTAAAAGCTTCCGCTTTTGTGGTTGCAGTATTCCACGAGATTCCTGGCTTCATCCGGGCCGCGTGTACCAAGGTTTACCGCAAGCATTGGTTTTGTCCCGGCTTTATTGCACCATTCAACAAAATCGTCGGTACCCACCTGGTTTGTTTCGATAGTCATCCAGGCAAGTTCAAGTTTTCTCGGGCGCAGTTCCTTCGGCCCAATTCCGTCTTCCCAATTATAGCCCGAAACAAAATTCCCGCCGGGATATCTGACAATCGGTACATTAAGCTCTTTAACAAGCTCAATAACATCCCCCCGGAACCCTTTTTCATCGGCGGCAGGATGTCCGGGTTCATAGATTCCGCCATATACGGCACGCCCAAGATGTTCAATAAAAGAACCAAATAACCGCTCATCCGTTTTTCCGATTACAAAATCCTTATCCAAAAGTATTTTCGCCTTTTTCATCTGGTTTTACCTCACTTTTTTGTTTTCTTAATATCATAAAAATAACACAGCATATGCAATCACGCAACCGGACAGTTTTGATTCGTTATTGAGAACCCTTGCACTGAAAGCGTATTACATTCCATGAGTAAGGGGACAACATACTCTCCGCATGTCCGCCGTCAACTTTTACGGCGCTTTCCATGTGCGGCGTCACTTCAAAAGGAGCGTTTTCGGTATTGACCGCATTTAAATTTTTATGACGCATTGTGATATGTTCCAACACATTAACCTTCCCGAAATCTCTTAAATCGATATGTAAATATTGTGTTTCACTGTTTCGATTAACAGTGAACACACTCAGCTCGCCTTTTTCCTCATTGTAAACGGCCAAACTGTCCAAGACCGGTACCGGACCGAACTCTTTTGTTTCATATTCGGGAGAATCCGTTAAACAATTCAAAACAATTCCGCGTCCATACAATGAAATATGCATAAAAGGATAAAAGATAGCGTTAGCCCAGGCGATTCCGTCTTTTTTCGCGACAATCAACGGTCCGGTATTAACCAATAGTGACTGGCATGCAATTTTTACTCTGTCAGCCCTTCTGATAATTGCCATCATCATCGAAGCAAAAGCAAGCGCATCTTCCATAGTATGCGCCCCGCAATCAATCGGATAACCTGTTTTCCAATTCCTATACTCAAGGTCGGAATGTTTTTTGGCGGCGACTACATTCCATTCGTCAAATGAAAGGTACATGGTTTTTTTACTGCGTTTTAAAGCCTGTATATAGTCACATACGGCAATAATATCTTTAATCTGTTGTTCTACGTAAATAGTTCTTGCCAGATATTCCTGAGTATTCAGATAAATTTTCCCATCCGTATCCAAAGTTGGGCCGTCGCCGATTTCAGCAAATCTCGAACAACGATCGACGTAATGATGCAGTGAAATATAATCGGCAATATCATAGGTATGCATTAATACCTCTTTATCCCAGTCAGGGTATCCTTTCATTCTTATGGTTGAACTGCCTGCCGCAACTAATTCAATATCCGGATCCAATGATTTCATTGCCTTGCCGGTTTCATACGCAATACGTCCGTATTCGTGCGCAGTCTTTGCCCCAATCTGCCATGATCCGTCCATCTCATTTCCAAGGCACCACATTTTAATTCCATACGGCTTATCCACACCATGAGAACGCCTCAAATCACTGTAAAAGCTTCCGCTGCTGAAATTGCAGTATTCAAGCAGATTCCTTGCCGAGTTGATGCCGCGTGTGCCAAGATTAACAGTCATGATGGGTTCTGACGGAATTTTTTGCATCCAATTCATGAATTCGTTAAGGCCGAATGTGTTTGGTTCAACAGCCTTCCACGCAAGATCAAGCCTTACAGGCCTTTTTTCGACAGGCCCTATACTGTCCTCCCAGTTGAAACCCGATACAAAATTTCCTCCCGGATAACGTATTACCGATAAATTCAGTTTTTTTACAAGGTCCAAAACATCAATCCTAAAACCGCTTTCATCGGCCTTTTCATGTTCCGGATCAAAGATACCGTTATAAACAGTTGAGCCCATATGTTCAACGAAAGAACCAAATAAACGGTCATCCGTTTTTCCGACCTTGAATTCTTTGCTTAATATCATTTTCGCCATATTCATTTTATGCCTCCGAAGTGTGTTTATTCCGTACTATACCTTCATCCCTGATAACGCTATTCCTTTTACGAAATATTTCTGCATGAACAAAAAACCAACAAGCAGCGGAATCAATGATATCATGGATGCTGCTAAAGTCGCGCCGTATTCAATAATGCGCTGGCCTACAAACATCGCAAGCCCGGCCGAAAGCGTTCTCATTGTCACTGAATTTGTTAAAAGCAGCGGGTAGACCAAATCATTCCAGTTATTAGTAAATGTCATTATTCCCACGGTAATCATGGCAGCTTTGCATAAAGGAAGCATAATCTGCCAGAATATCCTGTACTCGCTCGCTCCGTCTATCCTTCCGGCCTCTTCAAGATTTTTTGGCAGTGAAACAAAGAAGGATCGCATCAGATAAATGGCAAACGGCCATGTAAGGCGGGGAAGAATCAATCCCCAAAAGGTATCAAGGATGCCTATCATATGTTCCAGTATGTACAAGGGTATCATTATAATCTGAAATGGAATCATCATTGTCATTAAAATAAGTACAAAGAGCAGTTTTCTACCCCTGAATTCAATACGGGCAAAAGCATATCCGCCCATTGCGCAAAGAAGGCAATTACTTACAGTTACGCTTACCGAAAAAATAAGCGTGTTTTTAAACATTGTGAACATCGGCAGTTTGCTCCACACTCTTATATATTGTGTAAATGTAAACTGATCGGGCCAAAGCTTTGGAGGATACTGAACGATATCCTGCTCAAACTTCAACGATGAAAGGACCAGCCAAATAAAAGGATACAGAACAGCAAAAAGAATACCAATCTTAATAATAAAAGATACAATGCTGCCGATTATACGCTTTATATCAGCCGAGCTATACATAAACCTTACAATCCTTCCGTTTCCTTTTTCGTGAAAAAGCGGTACATAACTATACTTATAGCCGCTATAACCAAAAAAAGCACAAATGCAACTGAAGATGCATATCCGAGCCTGAATGGGCTGATAACGAATCCTCTGACATAGACATACTGGGCCAATGTTTCGGTTCTGAACATAGGAC
>DATCLI010000311.1:0-2785 GCA_036563955.1 Clostridia bacterium
TAGATTATCAAGAGATTGACGGATTTGGCTAAGTTCGCTTTCAGACAGTTTGAAATTTTCCCGTTCAGCCATTATCAGCTGTATCTTAAATTCCTTTGCATTCTCAAGAGCTCTGTTCATTATTATAGCAACAGGATCTTCTCCGCCGGCGGGGTTCTCCCATAATTCTCTTATCTCCTTCTCGCTGTAAGCGCCCGCCTCAGCTTCCGCGGTTTTTTTCTGTGTACGCAAAAAGAAGGTATATTCATGGTTTAAAATTTTATGGTCTCCGACTTTTGCGACATAACTGCCGGATTCCCATATAAAATAACCAGTCAGTACCCCAATAACAATTACAGCGACAATTATTAACAATATTTTTTTATCCATCCGTTTCACCTTTTTATGGTACGGCGTCTAAAACAGGAACATGCGGCGAGTAAAAACATTACAGGCCGCCTAAGAAATTAAACATATCCGCGAATAATATCATTATAATAAATTATTGTTCTGACTTCAATTTCAGAATATCCTGTAACATAATTTTAATATTGTTAAGAGCTTCCCGGCAGCTCTGCCCTTTTGTCCTGTACGACAGGTAAAGGTTCTTTCCCGCCGAAAACATCAGCTTCCCCTTTTCTTTTGAAATGAGCTCATTAAGCAGTGCAAGCGGAAGGCTGTTCTTATCCGAAAAATATAAAACAACCATATCCTCCTTCTGTTTTATCGCATCAAAACCGCATTTCCCGGCCATATTTTTCACAAGAGCGATGTCTATAAGATTTGAAGCCGCTTCAGGAATATCTCCATACCGGTCAATGAGCTCGTCGCGGACATCGATAGCTTCTTCTTCAGTTTCAAGAGCCGCTATTGTCTTATACATGTCAAGTCTCGCTTTTTCATCGGCAATATAAGTCTTTTCAAGATACGCATCCAATTTGAATTCCACAAAAACTTCTTTTGCTTCGTCAATATGAATTTGCCCCTTTAGTTCCTTAACCGCTTCATCCAAAAGTTTTACATAAGTATCGTAACCAACGGCTTCCATATGTCCATGCTGTTCAGGTCCTAATAGGTTTCCCGCTCCCCTTATCTGAAGATCCCTCATTGCTATTTTGAAACCGGAACCAAATTCGGTAAATTCCCGTATTGCTTTCAGTCTTTTTTCCGCAATTTCATTAAGAGCTTTATCCCTGCGATAAGTCAGATACGCATATGCAAGGCGGTTTGAACGCCCTACTCTGCCCCTCAGCTGGTATAGCTGCGCAAGTCCAAGCCTGTCTGCGTCTTCGACAATAATTGTATTTACATTCGGCATATCTATTCCGTTCTCAATAATGGTAGTACACACGAGTACGTCAAACTCCCTGTTTAAAAATGACAGAATGACCTTCTCCAACTGCCTTTCACTCATCTGTCCGTGCGCATACCCGACTTTGGCCTCAGGTATCAGCTCCTGCAGGCGTACGGCTTTTGACTGGATCCCCTTCACCCTGTTATACAGATAGAAAACCTGACCATCTCTCGCAATTTCCCTTTTAATCGCGTCCTCAACAACATCATCCCTGTACTCAAGAATATAGGTTTGCACAGGATACCTTTGTTCGGGCGGTTCTTCAATAGTGCTTATATCCCTCAGCCCCGTAAGGGACATATGAAGTGTCCTGGGGATGGGAGTTGCCGACAGCGTAAGTATATCCACACTCGGATACATGCTTTTTATCTTTTCCTTCTGCTCAACGCCGAAACGCTGTTCTTCATCTATGACAAGCAGTCCAAGATCCTTGAACCTTATTTCTTTGTTAAACAGTTTGTGCGTTCCGACAACAACATCTATCAGCCCTGATTTTAAACCTCTTATTATTTTTTTCTGTTCTGTGGCAGTTCTGAAACGGCTTAACATTTCAACCGTTATCGGAAAAGAGGCAAACCTTTTTTTAAAATTGTCAAAATGCTGAGAAGCCAATACCGTGGTCGGAACAAGAAACGCAGACTGTTTCCCGTCCATTGCGGCTTTGAATACGGCTCTTAACGCTACTTCGGTCTTTCCATAGCCCACATCCCCGCAGAGGAGCCTATCCATTATTATATCAGACTCCATATCGCGTTTGATTTCTTCAACGCAGCGCAGTTGATCCTTTGTTTCATTATATGGGAATAATTCTTCAAATTGCTTTTGCCATACGGTGTCAGGCGAGAACGAAAACCCTTTCTTCATTTCCCTTTCCGCCTGAAGCTTTATTAAGCCGGCAGCAAGCACCTTAAGCGATTCCTTAACCTTCTTCTTTTCTTTGATCCATTCGGTTCCGCCAAGTTTGTTCAGTTTTGGTTTTTTGCCTTCCGTACCTATATATTTCTGTATCAATTCCATCTGTGTTACCGGAATATATAAAAAACCACCGTCGCGGTATTCAACTTTCAGGTATTCTCTTTTCACGCCTTCGACAGTTAATGCTTCAACGCCCGTATATAAGCCTATTCCATGCATTTGGTGAACAACATAATCTCCGATTTTCAAATCGGTAAAGGCCTTTATTTTCCGGGCGCCTTCAAACTGAGTGTCAATCTTTTTTCTTTTAGCCGGAACAATGTCGCTTTCACTTACAACAGCCCATTTAATCTGCGGGTATATAAAACCTTCTTCAAGCTGTCCCTGCCTGACAATAACACATGGAATATTTCCCGGCGGTTCATCGGAATAGACATTTATGTCTTCTTCAGATAAAACCTTTTTAAGCCCGCTCTTTCTATTTTCCGTTGATGCGAGCAGCGTAACCTGATACCCGCTGTTTATCCACGTCTTTAT
>DATCLI010000312.1:0-4807 GCA_036563955.1 Clostridia bacterium
GCATATGGTAATCGGCATGATAGTACCTTGAGTCTCCGGGGTTTGGTGAGAACATGTCGTATAGCTCTTTTTCGGCGTTCATAATGAAATCCCTATAAAGATCGGGTGAAAGCATACCCGCTACATCGCTTGCAAAGGAGAATCCATGCGCATTTTCGGGAAAACCCGTAACTTCTCTCATCTTTTTCAAATACCTTTTTGATACATCGAGCCAGCATTCTATAAGTCTGTGGATTTCTTCCGGGTTTGTAATAATCCATGTAAGGAAATTTGTTATTCCGCAAATTTGTCCCATCATTGTTGCACAGCCTTTTATTCCGCCTCCGTATTTAAGATCAATGCCGTATCTAGCTCTTATCTTTTCTCTCCATTCAAGGTATTTGGGGACCAAACCCTGTTCGAGCAGATCAACCTTCTGCATTTTTTCAACCAGGGCATCGATCTCTTCAGGATCGTTTAAAACGGGCTTTAGCGTGGGCGTAGCGTTTGATTCATAGTTAACAGTACCGCCGTAAACCGATGAATCCATAATTACTCCAAAGTCCACATCCGGTTTTATTTTATAAGCAAATTCCTTTTCGGTGATTTCAGAGCATCTGAGCCGGTTTTCCTGCTGGTAATCAAAATCGGAGTAGTATTTTGCATTATCAAGCTTCAGGTATTCGCAAATCCAGTCCCCGTCCAAATGAATGCTTACAGGAACCCTTACTATATCGCCTTTAAGATTTTTACACTTTTCATTTATTTCCCAGAATTTTTTCATATCCAAATCAAATGTCATAAAACCACTTCCTTTGGTATAAATTTCAATCAAGGTACAGCTTGATATTAACATAACGATTAACCCGGCGCAATTCATCAATAAATTTTTGCAAGGAAATCATGTTATTATGCAATAATTTCCTTCAGGCTCATTCGCGCAGTACGATACCGGGGGATGCCCGATGATTAGGTAAGATCTGTCCGGGCAGATGACAAAAAGATAAAGCGGGACTAATTCGGCGTATTGTCCCGGACATAATATTGAGTTATAATTTTATGAAAACATTACAGGATAAAGGATGATACAAACGAAAAGATACCTATACGAAACGCACATGCACACAAGCGAGGCAAGCGCATGCGCAAAAAATACGGGCGCCGAATTGTCTATAGCGCATATCAAGGCGGGGTATGCGGGCATAATCGTAACCGATCACTTTTTTAACGGAAACACCTCCATTCCTAAATCGCTTCCGTGGGAAGAGAGGGTCAATCTGTTCTGCAAAGGATATGAAAACGCGAAAAAGGCGGCCGAACCATTTTCTTTTCATGTTTTTTTCGGTTGGGAATATAACTTTAACGGCACGGAATTTTTAACCTACGGACTTGATAAAACATTCCTTCTTTCCCACCCCGACATGCTTTCATGGACTCCGGAGGAATACTGTCACAGGGTCCGAAAAAGCGGGGGGTTTATTTCCCATGCCCACCCTTTCAGAGAAGCTTCCTACATCCCGTCTGTAAGACTTTATCCCTCTCTTGTGGATGCGGTGGAAGTATACAACGCGAGAAATTCAAAACCCGAACACAATGACAAGGCACTTAAATATGCAAAAGAATATTCGCTGTTCCAAACGGCAGGCTCGGATACGCATCATACGGGTGAAATTGCCGGTGTCGGTATGGAATTTTTTCGGGAACTGTCCGATATAAGAGATTTCATTACCGCGGTCAGAAGAAGTGAATTTGTTTTATGTACGGGTACAGGCTCATGACCGGAACAGGCATCAATTGCTTCTGCAATATGAACAAAAGCTCCGGCACTGCCGGAGCTTTTGGGATTCTTCACTGGATTCATAAATCTTTTCCGAGACTTTGAAACCAACTTAATCAATTCAGACAATCATCTTATTGTTGCCGCAAATTTTAATTTCGACGGTGTTGGTTAATACATCGGTATAGCTGTAAGATACTTTCCTCACATTTTTAAAATCATTTTCGAATCTGACAGTAAAAATGCTGGGATATGTGGATTCCAAAATACCTTCTTTTACAAATGTCTTTTTTCTGCCTTTATTTGCTTTAAGCTGGATACGTTTACCGATACAAGACTCCATCTCTTTCTTGATTTGAACCAGAGAGTTTTTTTCAACCATACCAATCACCTCTTCTTTTGTCATTGACATTATATCACAAATTTCATGGCAGTGTCAATAAAGCAAATTATTATACTAGCCTTTAGTACTTCTGTCAAGAGTTTCAGCGAATATTTTCACTTTTTTTATGAAATTTCTATAATGTTAATGTTAAATTTATCCTCGTCCGGTGTACTTATGCCATAATAACTACAATATGACACTTAAGGCTTTACAAGGCTTCCCGTCTAATAATGCTTGTCTGTTTGCCGTATAAATCGCTATGATATCGTAAAATGTCCGATTTTGACAAACTGCCAATATTTTTGCTGCATATTATTATTTCCATAATTATGTTTTTAATTCATTAATATAGAAATTGACATAAGAGAGGCAAAAGCGGCTGTTATTTCTGCGTTAATGCAAACTCTCTTTCCGCCTCTTAATTAATAACTCTCTGAATTTAGACGCATGCATGCCCTCTTCCTCTGCAAACTTTTTAAAAACCTCCTTCAGTTCATTATCATCAACTTCTTTGGAGTATACCTCGAAATCCCTTGTCAATTCCATTGAATTCTCCCACGCCCTCAAAAGCCTGTCGTAGGAAGTTATTTTTATATCCCCATGCTCTTCCAATACAATCACCTTCCAGCCAAATCATATATTTAATAAATTCCGTTTTGCATTCAAAACAACGGAAATTACCAAATAGTATCTGCAGCCCGAAGAAAAATATGCAAATAGAACCGGTATGTTTTCAGTTTACGAAAACGGGGCCTTGTTCTGCTGATTTGTCCTGCCTGACAGGCAGAATAACCTTAATCACAGCGCCTGTCGGAACGTTTTCCGCGGTAATTGTCCCTTTATGCTTTTCGATAATGCTTTTCGTTATTGAAAGGCCGAGCCCGAAGTGACCTTTTTTACCTTTATAAAAACGGGTAAAGACGTGCTCAATTTCATCCGCATCAAAACCCGGACCGTCATCCGTTATTGTAAATTCCAAGGCTTCCGCATTTTGGAGCCTCGAGGATAAAATAACCTTGCTTTTGGCATACCGGATACTGTTATCAAGCAAATTCGTAACGGCACGTGTCAGTTTTTCTTCATCCCCAAACATAAAAATTGATTCCGGCTCCAAGCAAACACATATTTCCTTTCCCTGGTTTTTAGCAATAGCTTTCATGCGAGTAGTGCAGAAATGCAGCAATTCGTGAAAATCAAGATACTCCATGTGATAGGTTTCTTCAATCGAATCAAGACGTGACAGATATATAAGATCTTCAACCAGTTTAGTTAAACGGTTTGTTTCCTCCAGAATAACCCTTACGGCTTCATCATTTTCCACAACGCCGTACCGGATTCCCTCGGCATAACTCCGTATCGACATGATAGGCGTACGTAGTTCATGAGATACGTTCTGCATAAATGTTTTTTGGGCTTTGTCATAGGTTTCCAGTTTTTCCGCCATATTATTGATATTGTTCACCAGTTCAAGAATTTCATCCTCCGCGGGAATTTGAATCCGGCTGCTGAACTGCCTTTCGGATAAATCCCGTATGTGTTTGCAAAGCTTTGACAGAGGGGTTGAAATTTTTCTGGACAGATATGATGATACCAGCGTTACAATCAATGCGGAAACCAATAAAATCGCAAGAAGGATTAAATTAATACTTTTTTGAAGGTCTTTGACCTTTTCCATGCTGGTATAAACTATAATTTTACCGATATATTCATACTCAAACGGAACGATAATAGCGGCATATTCATCCCCGGAATAAGTTAATGTGATTTCGTTAGTTCCTTTTTTTTCAGCTTCGGAAAGAATGAAGGATACGATATCATGTTCGAAAGCAGTTGATTCATCGGTAAATTCTACATACGGCGCAAGAAGGTTCATATTCTTGTCAACAAGGGCCACTTCTGCGCTGAATACGGAATGAGGCTGCCGAATGGCGCGGGTAAGCGCAATATAAGGCCCGATAACGGACATCCGTTCATCCCCTGTTCTTCTGGGAGGCCGGCGGCCTGTTTCTTCCCTTACCTGGCCGGCAATCGTTCTTAATTGGTTCAGGGTTTGGTTCTCCATATAGATTCTTGCAAATATATTGAACGCTACAGCGGTGATCAGCAATAAAAGGCCGAAAGTAAACACATTAAAACTAAATATTTTCCATTTTATTGTCGCCCGTTTCATTCCACTGTCTCCCCACTTATTTTAAAGCCAAATCCCCAGACGGTTTCAATCTTAAGCGCCGATTCTGCAAGCTCAAGCTTTTTTCTAAGCCGCTTCACCGTATCATCTGTCGCCCGGGTTTCGGTGATTACTTCAAACCCCCATACCTTGTTCAGCAGTTCTTCACGGCTGACGGCACGACCCTGGTTTTGGACCAGGTATAGTAACAGGCTGAATTCCATAAGGGTTAAGTTCAGGTTCTTTCCTCTGCAGGCGGCAGTTTTTGCTCCGCTGTCGAGAGTTACATCCAGGGCGCGTATTATTTCCGGTTCATTCCTGCATGCCGTGTCAAGTTCAATTCTTCGAAACAGGCTTTTAATCCTCGCGATCAATTCCAACGGACTGAAGGGCTTCGTTAAATAATCATCACTTCCCAAGGTCAGTCCTGCAATTCGATCGGTTTCACTATCCTTTGCCGATACAAAAATAATCGGTACACTGCTTATGCTGCGAATGG
>DATCLI010000313.1:0-3666 GCA_036563955.1 Clostridia bacterium
TTCCAGGCGGTAATTCCGGATGAAAGCACCGTTCCCCTTAACGGTGAGAAGTTAACAATATCAGGCTGGGAGAATGTTCATATAGACGATGGTGTATATGTTTTGTCAGCCCCTGCAAGTATCAGCGGCTATTCTGTTAATAAAGGAGAGCGAAGGAATAACCGCACTTTTACCCAGCCCCAGATCCCTTTGTATCCAGATAATATGGTCCCGGATTAGGCTGGATGTCGGCGGTGAAGCAGGAGTAGAGTATAGCTATTGTATCAACCAAAGCAAATTTGCAGTAGGTTTATATGATAAAACCTTTACTGACATGACAAGCTTCATCTGGGCGAAAGACGCGGTGGAAATACTGGCGTCGAAGGGAATAATAAAGGGAACTTCAAACACCACATTTTCACCGGAGCTGGATATTAAAAGGGCTGATTTCACAATTCTGATTGTAAGAATGCTGGGGCTTACCGGAGACAGTAAAGATAATTTTGTTGATGTGCTGCCGGATAAATACTATTACAGTGAGATTGCCCGGGCAAAGGAATTCGGATTGGTTAAAGGAGTAGGAAACAATAAGTTTAATCCTGAAAGTAAAATAACAAGACAGGAAGCCGCGTTAATAATTGAAAGGGCTCTGACTTCCCTCGGGAAACTACAGGGCAGCGGAAATGAGCGAATACTTAATACCTTCAATGACAAAGATGATATTTCGGATTACGCAAAATTCAGCATGGCAATCCTTGTGGAAAACAAATTGCTTTTGGGCACGAACACTAATAACCTCAATCCGCGCCATAATATTCTAAGAGCCGAAACAGCAGTTCTGATGCACAGGGTATACAACTTACTATACACTACAGGGGAGTAATTCAATTACTCCCCACCCCCCCTTATTATATCTGGATCAGGACCTATGTCTTATATAACCCGATAATTGCCATACTTAAAATTCTTCACTGCTGAAAGTCACATCCACCGTCTACGGAACAGGCATAAGCCGATAGTAAAACGGCTGTGTTATTAAAGTTCCACTAACTCCTTTACAATTTGTTATAAAGAAAATATAATAATATTAAGCTACAATACCTCATATGGTTAATTAGTAATTAAAATGGAGGGTAAGAATGCGAATTTCCGGAATAACCTATGTTAAACGAAGAAGGAAACGGTTTTCCAAGTTCTTGTTAGTTCTTCTTATAATTATAATTGTAGCTTTTGTTGTGGTAATGGGGCTATTAATGTTTACCGACATACACATCCCTTATATCAGTGAATGGTTGGATGTTGATGTTTAAAAGCCGCGGTTTCCTGCGGCTTTTTAGTTAATACGGCACATAAATTGATTATGTCAACTTAAGCTGCATTTTATAATCGTCCATTACAAAACCTGCGCCGATATCGGTAATAATTTTATCGATAATGTTAAATCCCATCCTTTTATATGCCTCTATCGAACCGGAATTATTTCTATTAACCGTAAGCCATATATAATCATAACCGCCTTTAATCCCAATATCCTTAACCATGTTAACGATCTTTTTAGCAATTCCCTTGCCGCGGTAAGCTTTTTCTACATAGAGCTTGCTTAAAAAAATGTCTTTGCCGCCGCCTGTTCTTATTGACGCATAACCTATCGGAATACCGGAACACAATGCGACAAAATACAGATATTCACCCGATATGATATCACTATAAATCCTATCAAAACTCTGGAACTTGTCCAGCATATATCTTACCTGCTCTATGCCGATAATCGGCGTGTAATGCTCTGTCCAGATTTTTTCTGCAAGTTTCGCAATATCACCGGCATCTTGCCTGCTTTCAGCCCTCTTTATTATTATATTTGTTTTTTCTGACAAACAAACTACCTCCCATGTTCTTAAATTAACCTTACATCGAAGCTCAAAGATATACCACCCCCCGCCCCCGTATAGGCGATTGTTGTTTTTCTGTATTATCTTCCGTTTTTATTATATATTTACAATGAAATTGCAGCAACCACAAAAGGATACCATTCAACAGAGATTTAGCTGCATCCCTCATAAATAGAAGCAGAGGAATTTTCCCCTGCTCCAGTCTTTTCCGCCTTATTTAAAATTTTTCTGTATTACTGTGCTCCTTCAAGCTCTACCCATTTTGCTTCTATTTCCGCACATGCAGCATCCTTGTCGAGAATGCCCGCAATATATGACTGCATTATCTCTCCAAACGCCTGATGGAAGCTGTCTGTAGAATATACAATTCCCAGCGTTCCGGCGCCTTCCTTTTCAACATGGACATTTCCCTGTTTGATTATTTCGAAATCCGGCTCTTTTGCGCCCTTTATCGGGGGGATAACTCCCGCAACGTCCGTAAACCAGTTCTTGCCATAATCCGACGTGTACCACCAATTACAGAAATTCAATACTTCCTGCAGTACATCTGAGTCCTTGCTTATGCGGATTGCCTGATCGGCTCCGCTGATAACTTTACATACGTCGGGATTATCATTAACAGGATACCCATCAAAACCGATTTTCAAATCCGGATTGATTTTAAGCGCATCAGATTCTATCCATGCTCCCTGCCCGCATACCATTGCAGCCTGCCCGGTTGCCAGCGCGGCAATTTCTTTGCTCAGATCGGCTTCAAGCGGTTTTTCATCGCCGTATTTAACGGCTAAATCAATAAATTTGAAGAAGTCATTGTATAAAGCAGGATAATCTTTGAAGTGTGCTTTCCCTTCAATAAAATCGTTAACAAGTCCTTCTACGTCGTTGGGCTGGGCCGCATATAAAAAGTGCTGGAATACATGCTTGAATACCCACCATTCGGCAAACCCGGTTGAAAAAGGAGTATACCCCGCCGCTTTAATTTTTTCACAGGCTGCCTCCAATTCGGAAAAGGTTTGCGGAAACGTTCCAATCCCTGCTTCGGCAAATATGTCTTTGTTATACACAATACCGAAGTAATTTCCTTTAATCGTGATGCCATGAAGTTCATCCCCGTTCATCATTACGGATTTCACCGGATCGGAAATCACGTCTGCCAGAGGCTGGCCGGACAAATTTGCGGAATAGTCGAGATAAACGCCAATCTCTTTTCCTGACGTAGAGGAGAACAAATCCGGAATATCCCCTGCGTTTAATTTGGCTTTCAATAATGTAGGGTAGTCATGCTGAGTTGTTTCGTAGTTGATTGTTACATTTGGCTTGACTTTTTTGTACTCGCTGATCAACGAATTGATCGCATCCGAGTACTCGGGCATGGAAATAAACATATTAATTTCTACCGGTTTATCAGCATTGTCACTGGTTGCCGCTGCTGTCTGCTTTGTGTCCCGATCACCCGTACCCGGCTGTTTTGCCGCTTGTCCGCATCCCACCAGCATGGAAAAAGCGACAGTCAGGCAAAGGATCAAAATAACAATCTTTTTTTTCATAACACTCTCTCCCTTTCCTTTTATACTAAATATTTTTTATAACATAATCAACCTTTCACCGCTCCTGCAACAACGCCTTCAACAATGTATTTCTGCAGAAACACAAAGAAAACGACTGACGGCAGGATTGCGAGCACCATCGCTGTCATTGCATAATGCCACTGCGTATTAAACTGTCCCACAAAGGTATATGCCGCCAGGACCAATGTCTTTGTTTTCGGTGCGCTGTTTACCATTAAAAGAGGCAGGAG
>DATCLI010000314.1:0-10406 GCA_036563955.1 Clostridia bacterium
GGCATAGAGAGCAAAATGAACCCTTATGATCTTTATGCCCTGGAAACAGCCCTGCGTATCAAAGAACGCGTCGGAGGCACAATTACTGTTTTAACAATGGGGCCCCCGCAAGCCGAGTCAATTATTCGAGAAGCTTATATGATGGGAGTTGACGAAGGTTATATTTTATCAGATAGGGCATTTGCAGGAGCTGACGTACTGGCGACATCGTATACGCTTTCCCAGGGTATTAAAATTATAGGGAATTTTGATCTCATAATCTGCGGAAAACAAACTACGGACGGGGATACGGCACAAGTCGGTCCTGCAATAGCCGAACACCTTGATATTCCTCATGTCGCTTGGGTGTCAAAAATAAACGAAGTGGACGACAGGAAAATCGCAGTTGAGCAGAATCTTGCCGAAAGCGTCGAGTGTGTCGAATTATATTACCCATGCCTTATAACCGTTGAAAAGGATATAGTGCAGCCAAGGCTGCCGTCATATAGAAAGAAACTTGAAACGCGGGATAAACCCGTTAAAATGGTAACATTCCGGGATCTTCCGGATCAGGATGAAAAAAAGTATGGTCTTAAGGGTTCGCCTACTCAGGTGGAAAAGGTATTTCCTCCCGAGTCTAACACGGATAGAATCCTGTTTGAAGGACACCCCGATGAATTGACAGATAAGTGCTATGATACTTTAAAGCGGCTCAAATTTATTTAATTACGGCATTTATTAATACGGAGGAATCAAAATGGCGTCTATAGTTATCGATAACAGCAAATGTGATCTATGCGGACATTGTGTGGATATCTGTCCTTTTAACGCATGTGAAATAAAAGATGGCAAAGTGGAAATAAACGCGGCGTGCAAAATGTGCAGGCTTTGCATTAAAAATTGTCCTAACGAGGCAATTTCGATTATTTCTGATGAAAGGCCGGCAATTAACAAGGATGAATGGAAAGGAATTATGATTTATGTTGAACACCATGACGGCGTAATACATCCGATAACTTATGAGCTTGCAGGGAAAGCTGCGGAGCTTGCGGGAAAAATTGAGCATCCGGTTTACGCGGTGTTTATTGGAAGTAAAATTTCAGAAATTGCAAATGAGCTTCCGGCATACGGCATCGACCGCGTGTTTGTCTATGATTACGAGGAGCTGAAATATTTCAGAGCGGATATTTACGCAAATGTTTTTGAAGACTGCATCAAAAAGGTAAAGCCTTCTGTTGTTCTCGTCGGTGCGACATCTGTCGGCAGGTCGCTCGCGCCCAGGCTTTCCACAAGGTTTCGTACAGGTCTTACCGCAGACTGCACGAAACTTGAAATACGGTCCAATACCGATCTTGTGCAGATCCGCCCGGCTTTCGGCGGCAATATCATGGCACGTATCGTTACAAGGAACAACCGCCCGCAGTTCGCGACCGTCAGATACAAGGTTATGAATCCTGCGAAATGCAATCCGAGCTTTAATGGGGTTGTTGAGCTTTGCAAAGTAAGCGCCGATAAGCTTAGATCACGAATAGAAGTGATTGAAGTTAAGAAGAAAGAAAAACAGCCCGACATTACCGAGGCTGACGTACTTGTTGTCGCCGGAAGAGGTCTTAAGGAGAAAAAAGACATTGCAATGCTGGAAGAACTGGCATCACTCCTCGGAGGACAAATAGCCTCAACAAGAGGCCTTGTGGAAGACGGCTGGGTTCATTACACAAAACAAATAGGCCTGTCGGGAAGGACAGTCAAACCCAAGCTTATAATAACCTGCGGGGTTTCCGGCGCCGTCCAGTTTACCGCCGGGATGAACGGCTCCGATAACATAATTGCTATCAATAAGGATAAAAATGCCCCTATCTTTAAGATCGCTCATTACGGAATCATAGGAGATTTGTATGATATAGTGCCGGCTCTTATTAACAGGATAAAACAGGAGGGTAATGAACTATGCAATATAAAAAAATAACCGATAGCGATATTGAATACTTTAAATCAGTTTGCTCTCCGGACAGAGTATATGTTGGAGATGACATACATGATGACTTCACTCACGACGAAATGCCGGAATACGGCAAGTTCAGGCCCGAACTGCTCGTGGAAGCGCTGAACGTTCATGAGGTTTCAAATATAATGGATTATGCGTACAGAAATAATATTCCCGTCACTCCGAGAGGTTCGGGAACAGGCCTTTGCGGCGGCGCAGTCACGATAAACGGAGGATTGATGCTCTCTCTTGCTAAAATGAACAGGATATTGGAAATAGATGAAGAAAACCTCGTGGCAACTGTTGAACCGGGAGTACTCCTTATGGAACTTTCAAAAACCGTTGAGGAAAAAGGGTTGATGTATCCGCCTGATCCGGGTGAAAAAAGCGCCACGATCGGCGGAAACGTAATGACAAACGCCGGAGGTATGAGGGCTGTAAAATACGGCGTCACAAGGGATTATGTTATGGGAATGGAAGTGGTGCTGCCAGACGGAAAGATTATTAAGCTCGGCGGCAAAGTGGCAAAGAACAGTTCCGGTTACAGCTTGATGGATCTCTTAATTGGTTCGGAGGGCACGCTCGGTATTATAACTCAGTTGAACTTAAGACTGATACCACTGCCGAAAAAAGCGATAAGCCTGCTTATCCCTTTTGACAACCTTGATAAATGCATAGAGGCGGTACCTAACATCATTAAATCAAAAGCCGTACCGACCGCGGTGGAATTTATGCAGCGCGAAGTAATTGAAGAAGCTGAAAAATACCTTGGAAAAAAATTCCCCGACAAATCCTCCGATGCATATCTTCTATTAACATTTGACGGGGATTCGACAGAAGAAATCGAAAAGATCTATGATGCTACGGCAAAATTATGCCTTAACCTCGGAGCAGTCGATGTATATATTTCCGATACCCAGGAACGTCAGGAATCAATCTGGAGCGCACGCGGAGCGTTTCTTGAAGCAATAAAAAGCTCTACCGACGAAATGGATGAATGTGACGTAGTGGTTCCAAGAAATAAAATAGCAGTTTTCATGAAATTCGTTAATGAGCTTAATAATAAATATGAAGTCAGGATTAGAAGTTTTGGCCACGCAGGGGATGGCAATCTTCACATATATGTATGCAAGGACGGGATGGAAAAAACATTATGGCAAAATAAACTTGGCAGTATAATGAACGAACTGTATGAAAAGGCTGTTGAACTTGAAGGGCAGGTATCCGGAGAGCACGGCATCGGTCATGCAAAAAAAGATTTTCTAAGGCAATCGCTTGGAGACACGCAGATAAGCCTTATGAAATCGATAAAATCATGTTTTGACCCAAATTTTATTCTTAATCCGGGCAAAGTCTGCTGTTAGACTTTGCCCCGGATTACAACTGTACAGATCAATACTGAACTTTCAGCGGTTTCCTTACTTTAGCGGATTCCAGTACCGTAATCAGCGCCAGGGAAGTATTTACAGCATCTTTAAGTGTGACTTCAAATTCATTTCCATCGACTAATCTATCCACAAAACTTCTTATACTCTCGTACGCAAATCCCTTAGGCCTATTATGAATATAATTCTTTACGATAACATCCGGTGTAATCGTCCTGGTGTCTGTAACCATATGAATCATATTATGACTGGAAGCATCAATGTCTATCATCCCTTTGGAACACAGGAAGTTAAATTTAATATCATTTATATTTGTATTTCCATTAGGAGAAATCCACCCGTTCTCCATCTGGGCAATCCCTCCATGCTTGAACTCCAGGGTAGTCATATACATATCCACTGTGTCTACTCCCATGCTTTTTAACAAACCCGCTTTAGAAACTGAGTAAACCCTGTCTACCTCATCATTAAAATACCATCTTAGTGTATCAAGACTATGAGAGCCCAGAAACCAAATAATTGAGGATTGACTGGCCCAGGGAAGCATATCCGTAGGTACCCATTTAATATCATTTAATCTGAAATAAGCACTGCATGGTTCTCCAATCTCACCTGAATCGACTGCCTGCTTTCCTGTTACAAAAGGGGGACTCCATCTGTTATGAAAGTCTACCATAACCCTGACTTGGTTTTTCTCTATTGCTTCCACCATTCTATGAGCATCTTCCCTTGTAGTTGCAAAGGGCTTTTCAATTATCATATGTTTTTTCGCATTGGCACAGGCTACAGTAATATCGGCATGCAAAAAATCCGGTGTAACTATCGCTACAGCTTCACAACCGCTCTTTTGGGCAAATTCTTTGTAATCGGTATATACTTGCCGTATCCCAAATTTCTGTGCAAGATTTTCGGCTTTGCTTTTGTTTGAATCGCATACCGCCGCAATTTCTGCACAAGGATGATCCTGGTATATGCGAGCATGGGTTTCTCCCCACATGCCCGCTCCAACAATGCCTATTTTTATTTTGCTCATAATACAGCCCCCAGACTAAGCCTTTGTTCCGGATACTTTCTGCTTTACGCTTTAACAATAACACTCTCAATACCTAAAGCATCGCCAATTTTCTTTATAGTATTTGCATGGTGTCCAATCCCAAGAGCGTAGTGGTGGGTAGGGCCTTCCATTACCCAAGCCTTTACAAAATCCCTTGTATTTGGTTCAAAGAAACCTCTCGTATTGGTATTGCCAGTCGGTGGAATAGGACCTTTCTTCGAAAGACCTTCACCTATTACAAACTTGAATTTACCGTCGGAGTTTAATGTGATACCAAACATTGTGATAGGTCCTTCCTTTAGTTTAAACTCAACCGAGGCGCCGCTGCCGGGCTTGCCATGATACTTCATTAAGCTGCGCAGGATAGGCTTTCCTTCAGCAATTGCGATGTGATGCGGGCCGTCGTGTCCAACCAGTATGAAGTCTTCTCTAAAGTCTAATGGGTGAAATTCAGCAAAGCTCCCTCCTATATCAAGCCTGTCCATTATCAGCATGGCAATACAGGTTTTAATATCATATTCCCCGCACATAGGTATACCCTGAGCATTAAGGATAGAATTACCCACAATTAGTGAACTGATAATTCCCCTTGCAAGGGAGTTTTCCTGGCCTTCATAATAATATGCGAGACCGGTGAGATTATACTTTTGAATTAGCTTGTCCAGTGCAACAGCAGTTTTTGCCGCCATAAAAAGATCTTTATCGGTAAGTTTCATTGTTATAGGATCACTTTTTGGGTCAGGCATATCGAATTCCTGCCTGATAATTTCTTCTTTTAATCTTATTTCATCCTCCGTAACCGTGTTGAATAAATCTGCAAGATAGTCAACTTCAAGCAAAGGAACATGTATACCAAAAGCAGCGGAAACAGCAGTGGGATCAACATGCATATCATACATTGCTTCAAGGACATGCCCCATCAACCCTATTCTTGCTCCTTTTAAGTCATGGAATACTTTTGCTATTTCACACCATTCGGTAATCTCTTTCTTTGCTCTTTCGTCATCATAAAGGGTTCCGATAATAACATCATTCACTTTCCTGCCCATTCTTACAGCCACGCCTATAAATTCCGGAACCGAGCATATATTATCATTTTCAAGCTGCATAAAGGTACTGGCTTTTGAATAATCCAGCCCTTGAAGCGGTTGCAGCGCAACAAGAACTACAGGAACATTCATTTCTCTTATTATTGGAGCAAATGCAGCAGATGTAGCATATGTAGTCATGTTGCAAAAGATGAGATCAAGTGAATCTTTCTGCATTTTGTAAAGAGTGTTATAAGCTTTCATACTGGTATCTACCATACCGTAGTCTATAACCTCTATAGAGTTCTCTTTTACCATACCTGCAAACAAATCATGATACCTCAGCAGATTATCCAGCAAGCCTTCAAACTGCTTCCAGTACGTTTCATGACCTACCGCAAATATACCAATTCTGGCGGTTCTTTCTTTTAATCTTTGTATCATATTAATCCCTCCAAATTAAGTTATATTAAAGATAAGGAGCACTCACTCCTGTATACTAAAAGTTTTCTTTTTATTACATAATAAATCATTGGAAATAGGCGGTTTAATTCCTGATTGCACTAAGTTAAATCAGTGGATATTAACAGCATGGCTAAATTTTAGATCATTTGAATACTATTTTAACATCTCTTACCCCAAATGACAGTTGTAAATAAGAATCGGTCCAGGCTGTTGTATCCGGATATCTTTTGAAAAACCAGTCAGGATACCTATGCTCTGTTACTTCCGAATATTCGCCCAACCAGGGATCATTCGGTGAATCATAGAGACCCCAGCAGTAGCCTACTTCACCAACAGGTCTATGGTACGGCCCAAGCAAATTTCTTAAAGTGTTTGTTAATTTTATTTCAACCTTGTTGGACCCTGATTTTAATAAACCTGTTATGTCGAGCTCAAAAGGATCCCAGCATACTTTTCCGGCACATATGCCGTTTATGCTTACGGAGGCAACACATGCATTCAGCTTTTGCAGGCAGATAAATACACGTTTATGTTCCGGAATGCCATCCAATATTATATTCTTTCTAAACACACAAGAACCAGTATAAAATGGATATCCTGAAGTAGTTAAGTCACTTTCAATGAAGGTAGGTTTACACCCAACAACAAAGTTATTGGTTAAACGAATACAATTTGTGGAAGTTGGTTCCTCGGTAGTATATATGCCAAAGTCACCCAATAAATACATAGCCTCCAATTCAACACCATTAAGCTTTTGAAAAAGTGCTGCCAGGTACGTAGACGGTTTTTCAAGCGGCTCAAAATACCGTGTAACTTCCAGTATGTTCTCGCCTTTTACAAATTCATCAGGTAAATCAACCAATTCAAAGCTTTTATCCATGAAGTACCCTGCTGCATTGCCGGTATCAACAACTGCGCCATTCAATGTAATCTTCTGCCGTTTTGCATCTTCAAGGGCAAGCTTGATTCCGGGTGGGAGGGTCTCTACATAAAAAGGAAACCTTAAAACTATTTCGCCTTTATAGTTTTCCTTTGTCAATAACTGCTGCAAACCTAAAATTGTTAATGGTTCTGAAAAGCTGTTTTTATCCTTTGTTTTATATAAACAGTACTCAAGCAGAAGTACGTTAGGATTTGTCGTAGATACATCCCAGCCGCTGCCCAATTCGATGGCTTTGGTAAACGGATATTTGTTCCGTTCCAATATAGTGTTGACTTTACCTCCCTCTAAATATAACAGTAAACTCCCACCCGGTTGTAGATTAACACTTATTAACGTCTCATTATTTTTTTGCTCCGCCAACATTTCCCTATGAGTTCCATTGGCAGCATCAAGAACATATGCGATGTAATTTCCTTTCAGTTTCAATTTACCTTGCTTCTTATTACATTCATCATTATTGAACAGAAAAATATATTTCTCATTACCATCCTCTCTATAATTTATTTGCACATTAGCACTGCCTTCACCAATATACTCAAATTTCTTACATCCAAAATTTCTTATCCAACTGCCAATTTCGTGATAATTACGGAAAAGAAGCACGCCTTTATGCTTTAACAGCTTATTAACCCGCTCTGTGTCCTGATCTCCATCCACCATTACCGGCGGCTTTCCAATAACAAGCAGTTTACCGCCATTATCGCAAAATTTCTCCAATTTCATGACCGTACTTAACCTTAGCACATTGAGATTGGATATTAAAACAACCCTGTACTTCATTTGTCCAACAATGAAATTACCGTACTCGTCGGTATCGCCATATTCCTCTATGATATCTTCATCCCCCAAATGGAAACTGGCTTGTATACCCACTAAGTATTGGAGTAAAAAATTAAGATCTTTGTCTGTGTCACCATAGTAGTCCATGTTGTATGTACCGTTTTCTCTAACCGGTTTATATTCCGTAAAGGCAGTTTCTATGGGGTTAATAAAAAGAATTTCAGCTGCAGGTCTTCCCTGGCTTATAAACCAGCTTACACGAGCCTGATAATCTGTCAATATGTGATAGTCATTCCAGTATGGTTGATAATAACCAATATGAGGCGGATAGGTTCTTTTTCGGCGTCCTTTTAACGAATAAAACAGAGCGTGTACGCATTTGTGGTTTATACCCAGTGATGCAAAATAATCAAAAATATATTTCTGTTTTTTTATTGTAACATTATGACCACTCACCCCATACATTTCACACAGCACTTCCTGTTTACCCAACTGATGTGCAATGCTGCTGCACTGCAGCGGTGTATTAAGAAACCTGTAGTTTTCTTCATCAAATCCCCTTAGCTGCCCATGTTTCCAGTTAAGATCCACCGTTAAATAGTCGATGCCGGGTATATCAAAATACTTATACAGCGGCATGGTACTTCCTGTATAGGCAATCTGTGCAGCCAGAGTATCTTCACCCATAAGGTGTCCACTAAAAAGCAATCCATTTTGCCGGCACCAGTTCGACACTTTTTCAAAATACGCCATTTTTAGAAGATGTAATACCGTTCTCCAGTAATGATATCTAACTCGCCTGTAATCTTCAGTGTCTTGAAAAAGCAGATATACCTTATCTGCTATATTATATCCCCAAGTTTCTTTAAACAGCTCAGGAAGGTTCCTGGTCCACGGCAGTCCGGGCGGGCTGAAATGTGGCTCGTCAACCCACACCGATATAATTGTTTTACCAAATTCATCCCTGAAGTTATCCCACATATCTTCATAGGATGTTTTTATATAGAAATCCACCGCTTCACTGCTAAGCATATCTAAAAAATTTGTTTTACATGTTAGAATATATGCTTTACCATCATTTTGAAACAAAACATTACCATTGAAATTTCCGCCGATGGAAACTTCTCTTAATACAGTGTGTGTATATTCACCTGGAAGATTAATCACGCCGCCGGGCATATATCCTGCCTGTATATAAACCTTCATTCCCTGTTTTTTCGCCTCATCTATAATTATCCGCATACTTTTCATAAATCCAGGGCCGGGGTAATCTGATGAAAGGCCAACATAAGTCCTGGCGATAAACGAATAAAAACCTTGTTTTTTCATCTCGGTAATCTGTCTTCTTATTTCTTCCTCTTTAAGGGAATCATTCAGCATCCACAAGTCTGTCCCTCTGTATTTTTCATCCGGGTTTTTAAAAGATTCCTGTAAATACACTTAACATCCCCCGCATCCAAGCAATGTCTTAATCTTATTTTGAATAATAATTTATTACAACCGGCATAGTGAATAACATACCAGAGCTTATTTTTCTATGAAGATAAGAAAACTATAATTTTTATTAATTATCTTTGATACATTTTTCTATTTCTTTTATCAACCTGTCACTTATTTTTTTATAATTATCATTATGTGATAGATTCTCCTGTTCATAAGGGTCTTTAAGCATATTATGCAGAAATACGTCTTTTAACCTGTTATTTTCGTCATAACATGCACTTAATTTCCATTCACCGTCTCGAACTATGAATATCCGATCTTTATCGAGCCTGGGAATGGAGTTCAATATGAATTCGCTGCGAACAATTTTACTTTCAGGTTCAACTCCTCTTTTAAGAGTATTTGTGAGAAAATTGCAATTAGTTCTTTCAGGCATATCTATTCCGGCTATATCCAAAAGCGTAGGCAGTAACCACCTCGTCTCCACCGGTGTATTTATTTTTGTCTCCGCCTTGAAGTGCCCCGGATACCAGAATATGAACGGCACATTAACAACAGGATCATAAAAAGTTTGCTTTTGGACAAAGCCGTAATCACCAATGTGTGTCCCATGATCTGATACAAATACCACAATCGTGTTATCCAATAACCCTTTGTTTTTCATCCATCCCAGGAATTTACCTATTTCAAAGTCAATGTAGGACACATATCCATAGTAATATCTTCTTGCTTTTTCAATTTCCTGCCTGGTTAATCTATCTGAACCGGAGTATTCATCAGCAAGGATCCTTGCCCAGCTTGGCATTTCCTTACGTCTTCCCTCTGTTTCCACGGGTATTTTTATGCGGTCATCGTCAATAACCGTATCAAAGGGCTGTGGGACAGACACCGGGGTGTGAGGACCGGTAAAAGATAACCTTACTAAGAAGGGTTCATTACCGGTTTGTTCCAAAAATTTCTTTGCATGTTCTATTAATCTGCTCTCCTGCGTTTCTGTTGCAGCCGCCGGAAAAACCCCGCCAAGTATCCACCTGGTTTTTCCACGATACTTTATAACATCATATTCTTTTTCATCGTATTTTTCATTGTAATCCTGAGCATCTACTTCATCACTGTATTCTATAGAAATTTCGGTTTCAAACGCCGACTCATCGGTTTCATAATGCCGTTTACCAAAGGAAGCTGTGTTGTAGCCGGCATTTTTAAAATAGCAGGTAAGATAATCCTCTTCAGTTTTGCGAGCTTTATTATTCCACATTCCTGTCTCAGAGGGATATTTCCCCGTAATCATGGAAATTCTGGCGGGCACACACATGGGACTGGGTGTGATTGCACAATTAAACAC
>DATCLI010000315.1:0-12643 GCA_036563955.1 Clostridia bacterium
ATATATTGTACAGCGGAACTCAAAGTATATAACATCGCAAAATGCTAATCATGAATGAAAGGAGATGAAAATATGAAGGTACGTGATATAATGACAAAATCGGTGGCATCCATCAGTCCTGATGCGACTATAAAAGATGCGGCGCAGATGATGCAGCGCCATAATGTGGGCTCGATACCGGTTGTTGACACAAACGGTCTTGTTGGTATTGTTACCGATAGGGATATTGTCGTAAGAAATATAGCATCGGGCCAGGATCCGCTTTCAACGCCCGTAAAAAACGTAATGACGTCTCAGGTTACAACGGTAACGCCTGACGAGGATGTGAACAAAGTTTCGCAAATGATGTCATCAAGACAAATCAGAAGGATTCCTGTCGTCGAAAACCAAAAGCTCGTGGGCATGGTTTCGCTCGGTGACCTTGCAACAACAGGCGTGACAAGCATGGAGGCTTCGGAAGCACTGGCTGAGATCAGCAAACCTTCAAAACCACTCAATACTATAGCAACCAAATAGTAACACACATATATTTATTGCGCGTGGTCAAAATAATAACGTGCGTACCGGAGTTTTGAAGCAATAGTGTTTTGTCTCATAATAAATGAGGCTTTTGAGGAGGGATACCATGAGCAGGAGAAACGGCATCATGTCAGAACACCTCAAGGAAGAGATTGCAAAGGAACTCGGTGTGTATGATATTGTAAAAAGCGATGGCTGGGGATCAGTTTCCTCAAAAAACTGCGGAAATATGGTGAAGAAAGCAATTGAAATTGCTAACCGAAATTCCGGGTAACCCATCGCGGCATATGCTGTAGAATCGGATTCCGGTTGTTTACTCGCTAAATAATCGTAACCTTGGCTCTGTAAAGCTGTATATGCTGTTACAGATGAATAATGATGTCCAATCATTTTCATAAAGCCGTAAAATTATTTTACAGCAGTGCAGTTGTTGAACCGGGAAAAAACTCCGGTCGTGCATTGGCAGGGAGCATGGAAACATGCTCTCTGTTTTTATGTCGGGAAGTGCTCGAAACCCGCGTATTACCTGACATAATAATGTTGACAATTCTTTTGCAGCCATGTTATACTTACATAGCGAAATTGATGGAGAGATGGTCGAGCTGGTTTAAGGCACCGGTCTTGAAAACCGGCGTGGGTTCACGCCCACCCTGGGTTCGAATCCCAGTCTCTCCGCCATATTTTATTATCAGGTTCGACATGGAGAAGTACTCAAGTAGGTCGAAGAGGCGCCCCTGCTAAGGGTGTAGGTCGTTAACGCGGCGCGAGGGTTCGAATCCCTCCTTCTCCGCCACAGATTGTCCTGAAACCCGCTATTTTAGCGGGTTTTGGGCGTGATAAAAGCAACCTGTCGCTGGGTGTGGTCTAATTATCCCCATTTTTACCACAACCTTCATAGTAAAATTGACGGTGAATAATCTTCGGGAATCATTCATTCCGGACAGGAAAGGGAATATGTATGGAGCTTAAAGAGGTTTTACCGTTTATCATTCCCGGGATATTGTTTCAGCTATCCATACAGGTCTTTTATATTAAAAAATGCCTGACGGATTTGAATCTCACACCGGCTAAGCGCCGTATGTATACCGTGATGATCGCTGTTTTTAGTCTGCCCGCGGCGGCCGTTTACCTGTTTAAAAGCACATGGAGTCCGCATTCCAGTGTCGAGCCGAATGAGATAGATAATGTCACCCCGAATATCCGCAGGGGAATTTTTCTGCTGTTGGTAACTGCGTATGAAGTAATGGGGATGCATATGTTAGCGGAAAACACCGGGGCTCCCATGTACACCCCCTTGGTTATACTGCTTACCCTGTCGTTTCTTATGATGATCCTGTACAATTTACTCCCCGTGAAAAACCGGTTTACGTTCAATTCTCTTTTACCGGTGCTGCAGCTTATGCTGTGTGTTCCACTTCTGTATCTGGACATTTCCGGTGATAACCTGTATCTTGCCCTGATTGCAGGGATCAGTGCAATCAACCACGCCCCGATGCCTCAGGCGAAGGCATATGGGATCAGCGCGCTCGGTGCATATCTTGCGGGCAGCACCGCGAAGATGCTTCTCCTGTCCGATGTGCTGGAAATGGATCGGATCGTTCAATACTTTTTTGTGAACACGCTGGTGGTTCTGCTTGCCCTTGTCGCCTTCTATACGCTGAAAAAACAAATGGTAACAAGCGTACGCCTGGAAGCAGCCCTTTATAAACTTAAGGTACAGTCCGAACAGCTAAAGGGTCTGGCCGTGGTTGAGGAACGAAACCGTATGGCTGCCGAAATGCACGATACGGTAGGCCATACGCTGACCGCGGCCGTCCTGACTTTGGAAGCGGCGGAGGGACTTGTAACAGAGCCGCTGGCGGCACAAAGGCTGAATCAGGGAAAAGAGCAGGTGCGGCGCGGACTTGAGGAGCTTCGCGCTTCCGTCAAAGTAGTTAGGGCGGGAAATGAAGCCGGCTTTGCCGATGCCCTCGATAAGCTTTTGCAGGACATCCGTCTTGACACCGGTTTTGATATTCATGTCGTTTCTGAATCAGAAATTGACCTTCCTCCGCTTCAGGCGGGCATACTTCTCTCAGCGGTAAAGGAGTGTGTGACGAATGCCATCAGGCATGGACATGCAACCGCGGCGGACATCCTGATTGGCGAACATAATGGACAGATGCGGCTTACCTTTACTGATAACGGAAGCGGAGCGGATGATATAAAATTTGGATCTGGCCTGTCCATCATGCGGGATCGTATAAAAAGCGTGGGCGGAACGCTGGAAATAGAAAGCACATCGGGAGAAGGATTCACCATCAGCCTTATTATCCCCGCTGTGCAAAGAAAGGAGGATGCGCAGTGAATCGTATTACCGTCCTTTTGGCGGACGATCAAACCATTATCCGGGACGGGCTGCGTGCGCTTCTTGAAACAAATCCTGACATTCAGGTGGTCGCAGAAGCAGGAAACGGTTTGGAGGCTTATGAACAGACGGGTATACATCATCCTCAGGTAGTTCTTATGGATATCCGGATGCCGCAAATAGGAGGCGTGGAGGCAACGCGCCTTATTAAACGGGATTTCCCTGAAACAGCGGTTTTAGTATTAACAACATTTGATGACGATGACTCCATTCTCGGCGCCATTACCCATGGCGCTTCGGGGTATCTGCTTAAGGATATCAGCGGGGCAAAGCTGGCCGAAGCCATCCGTGACACTGTACGGGGAAGCGTAATTTTACCGGGGAATATAGCCGCAAAAATCACAAAACATATCGGCGGGAAGGTACGGCCGGAAACGCCGCCTGCCGACTTTACACAGCGGGAACAGGATATCATCCGCCTGCTGGTACAGGGAAAAAGCAACCAGGAGATCGCTCAGACATTGTTTCTCACCGTCGGCACGGTCAAAAATTACATCAGCCAAATATACAGCAAGGCAGGGATCACAGATCGGGCAAATGCCATATTGCATTTCAAGGATTTAGGGTTTTAGAAATCAGACAATAGGACGGGAGCTGCGGCTCCCGTTTTTTATTACCCAATATATGACTCCGGTCACTTATCATATGACCATTTTCCCTTCTAAACTTAATATGGAACAACCGAAAATCGCTCTTATAGAGTATCGGTATTAAAAACAGGTTTAAAATAAATCAAGCTGAGGAGGGTGAAGTGAATGACAAAGCGAAAGATGGCAGAATATTGGAATATGGGTACAGCCATCGGTTTGTGCGCCGCTGTCGGTATTGTGCTGGGAGCATTGCTGCAAAACGTGGTTTTATGGCTGTGCATTGGAGCCGGCGCGGGTGTGGTGCTCGGGGCGGTTTCCGCAAATAAAAAACCGCGGGATAAATAACCCGGCAAGTGTAACCGTTTTACAGATTGATTGTTGTGTATCGTGAAAGGAACAAAACCGAAACAGGAGGTCTTACATTATGAATGAGTTTGTGCTTACAAGGGAAATGCTCCTTATCCTGTCCCCGCTTATTCTCCTTCAGTTTAGTCTGGCGGTGTACTGCGGAATCAAAATTTTTAAGGAAGGCGTGCAAAATCTGAATAAGTGGGCATGGTTTTTTATCTGTCTGTTTGTCAATGTGATCGGACCGGTTTTATTTCTCCTGGTTGGAAGAAAGAAGGAATTCAAATGATTAAGGTAACAGGTCTTACAAAGAAATTCGGTGCCTTTCAGGCATTAAACGGACTGGATATGCAAGTGAAAGCAGGTGAAGTTTACGGCTTTATAGGCCAAAACGGCGCGGGGAAAACCACGGCGATGAACATTCTCGCCGGCCTTTCCCGCCCTGCGCAAGGAGAATGCACAGTGAACGGAAAAGACGTTACAAAGCTTACACATCCCGGTGACCTGAACATAGGCTACCTTCCCGAGGATCCAAAGTTCTACCCGTGGATGAGCGCTCGTGAAACCTTGTGCTATTTGTCCGGTGCGCAAGGCGGTAACAACATTCAGGAGATACTTCGCTGGACGGGGCTTTCGGATGTGCAAAACCGCCGCGTGGGGGGGTTCTCTCGCGGCATGAAACAGCGTCTGGGCATTGGCGCCGCCCTCATACGCAACCCGCAGCTTCTCATTCTTGACGAGCCGTCCTCGGCTCTTGACCCGGAGGGAAGAAGCGAGGTGCTTAGTCTTATAAGGGACTTGAAGGGTATCGGTAAAACCATTTTGTTTTCAACACATATTTTGGATGATGTGGAACGTGTCTGCGACACGGTAGGCATGATAGACAACGGGAAAATGATGTTTGAAAAGACGCTTGCGCAGCTTCAAAAAGAATACACACAGCCAATGTTTGATATCACGCCCGCTTCCCCTGTCAAGTCCGGAATACTGGAGTTGCTGGAACGGCTGCCGGGTGTGGTATCCCTGACAAATTCAGAAAAGACCTTTACGATTAAAGTGACAGACAATGCGGTTTCAGTGTCGGTGATGCGATTCCTGGCCGAGCATGAAATTATTATAGAGAACTTCTCGCAGCGAAAGGCCAGGCTGGAGGATTTGTTTTTACAGGGGGTGAATACGAAATGAAAACGGAAATATTGAAAGAACTGCGTTATGCGCTGCGCAGCGGGCGTATTCTTATCCTGTTTGCAAGCTTTATGTTTTTTGCGTTACTTACGCCTGTGATGTTAAAAATTGTAATTCCGATGATTTTATCCGGCCAGTTTTCCGGGGATGTTCAGCAGGCCATCGGCGGTTTGACCGATATGACGCAGCTTGATTGTATTCGTAACTATATGGACGATGTGCTTCAAATCGGAACCATAATTATTGCTTTTACGCTATGCGGGCTTACGGCATCTGAGATCCGTGATAATACATGGGTGCTGCCCATATGCGCCGGAAAACGATTCGGACGGATGATCGGCGCAAAGCTGCTGGTGTTCGGCACGCTGCTTATTTTGGTACCCATCCTCGCGCTGCTCGCCGATTATGGTTATTCCGGGATTCTATACGGTTTTGAAATTGGATTTCTGCCTATTCTATACGGCGGGCTGTTGCAGGGGATTTATATGCTGTTTTTGCTCTCCTGCCTGATGATGTGGGGCGTACTGCTGAAAAGGCCGATCCCCGCCGGATTTATGACACTGGCAGCTGCGTTTGGAATACACTTTATTTCTTCCCTGCTTCGTTTTGAGGAGTGGACTCCTTCCGGGCTGCTTGCTCACGCGAATAGGCTTACGCCCACCCTTGATTCTGCATTGCTCATTCCACTGGTGATGACAGTGCTTCTCATTGTTTTTATGCTGATTCTAACCTTATCACGGCTGAAACAAATGGAATGGAACACACGGAATGTATAGAAGAGCTTATTTTAATTAAAAAGGTCGGTTTACACTGAAAAAGCTTCGATGGAGGTGTCGGTATTGTCAGTTCGATGGGATGTGAAAATTAAGAACGCAGATATAATCGCAGGTTGCAGGATGCGGCTATGGTTTATTCTTTTATCGATACTGATCGGCTTGCTTGCTGCCCTGCTTTCCGGCAATCTGGAAATCAACCGGAGTTTGGGCGCCGACATGCCGCTGCACGATTTTAAAGCGTATATGCGCGAGCACATTTCAAACCTGATGAAACAATACAGGATTCCGGGCTGCAGCATTGCGCTTGTGAAGGACAGTGAAGTCGTATGGACCGAGGCATATGGCTATGCGGATGTGACCAGCGGCAGGGTACTGACGATCGATACGCCCATGAGCGTGCAGTCTATTACGAAATCCGTCACAGCCTGGGGTGTTATGCTGCTTGCGGAAAAGGGCTTAATCGACTTGGACGCTCCGGTATCACAGTATCTAAGAAGCTGGCAGTTTCCGCAGTCGGATTATCCAACCGAAAAAATTACGAGCCGTCACCTTTTAAGCCATACCTCGGGGATGCCGCTGGGTGATTTTACTAAAATTTATACCCCCGGTGAAATAATGCCCTCCAACCGGGATGTGATGGCCGGGGAGGCGGTGTCCGTGCGTGATGCCGGGGCTGAATTTTTGTATTCAAACGTGGGTTATAATCTTTTAGAAATCCTAATTGAGGATATCACCGGACAAAGCTTCTCCGAATATATACGCAGTGAGATTCTTCTCCCGTTGGGCATGGAAAGCGCCGTATTTGAAATAAGAGATGAAACTGCGCCGTACCCGTCTACAGGATATAACCTCAGCGGAAAGCCGGCGCCGGTTTATCTGTATCCCTCAAAAGCTTCTGGTGGTTTATTTGCCACAGCTGAGGACATTGCTCGTTTTACGGCTGCGGGCATGAAAAAAAATCCCGTTCTGAGTGCCGAAGGCATTGAGAGGATGTATCAACCTGAAGCACAAAAACTCGGAATATATGGTTTGGTGTTCGAAGCATATGGATTCGGATATTATATCGAAACGCTGCCATACGGCTTGCGCAGCGTTTCCCACGGCGGGCAGGGCAACGGTATCATGACGCACTTTCAGACTGTGCCGGAAACAGGGGATGCTATCGTGATTCTTACGAACAGCCAAAGAAGCTGGCCCTTTATAGCCTGCCTGCTCAGTGATTGGGCACAGTGGCGGGCGTTTTCACCCGTCGGCATGGGAAGGATTATCTGGGGTCATTACATACTCTGCTTTGTGATTGGAGCGCTGATCTCTGCAAGCCTGCTGATGGTATTTAGAATGCTGAGCAGATTAAGCCTTCAAAAACGGAACGGATCCAGGCTGATTCGAGCTGGTGCGGCAGTTTTCCTGCTCGGGATGTTAATCTGGTGCATTTCCCAAAAGTACCTGTTTATAACTTCGGTTTTCCCGGTTCTGTCCCTGTGGCTTGGAGCAGCGGTATTCATGTTCTCAATCGCGCTGCTGGTGTCCGCTGCTGCGCGGCAAAACGGTTGAGTTTAAAGATGGAGCCGTAATCATCTCTGAAATCAAGGATGTCATCGTGTCCTATCTTGCCGGGGAACACGACAGGACCGATCAGCTGCCGGAACTGTTCACAAAAGTAAAGGACATTATGTCGGACGGGTTAATTCTATTGACCAGCTAAAGACCAAACCTTCGCAATTTAGCCGGGAACCCTTGAAAAATCAAGGGTTCCCGGCATTTCAAACGGGTTCTTGGCGTTAGCTCTCTTTTTATCGAAAGGGTTATTCCGGGTTATTATCCAACCCATCGACTATCACCAGTGCTTCCGGACGTTCACTTTCTATCTTTTGGCCGCAGGTTGGACAGGCCAGCCAGTTCTTTTCAAGGATTGTTCTGCACGAACGGCACATTTGCTTGTTTTCTGCGCCGCAGTAGGGGCAGTATATAAATTTCGTATTGAGAATTTCACCGCAGCTTTTACATGCGGGATTCTCCGGTCTGGTCAGTATGTATATGATTAAGCCGATAATATTAGTAACTGCCGTCAATATTCCCCAAAGCGCAGGCTTATGGTTACGCCTTTTAGCATCTAAAAATACCCAGATGGGCAGAGCCAGCCAGAACAGAATAAACGCCATAACACCGATTGAATTAGCAGCAACATGCCATTTGCTGTAATTATAATCGCTGTAATTAATATTTTTTTGTATCGAATACACATTCCAGCCTTTTGAACCGATATATGCATAGTACATGTTTTTATCTACCGTATCATCCGAGCCCCAAAAATAACTTTCATCCTCTCGTATTCTGTTATACAAATTCACATTATCTTTGTATGTGCTGCTGTATTCCTTTAGCTTTGTTCCATTATATGTCCTGTTCAGCGATAGTCTGTACCGTACACTTAAATCCGGGTCTAAAATATAAGCCAGATTTGAATACCGCGATTCGGGATCGGTAATTACAATAAACTGATCCGTTCCGGGCATGAATCCATTATTAATATGATATAAAACACGGCCGGCATCATCGGTTATAATAAGATTGGAATTATCACCAACATTCCCTCTATGCTTTTGTATTAATTCGAGGGTTGAATCATTAAGGCCGTTAAATTCAAGTCCTTCAATTATGGCTTCAAATCCTTTGCGTATTTTATCCCTGTCGCCCTGTATTTTTTTATTCCTGCTGTTTTCTGCAACTGCAGAGACTGTTAACAACAAAACCGACACCGCTGCCAGAATAATAAGGAAAACCCTGAAGCCTTTTTGCACGGAGATTAGTTTGCTCGTCATATCTATATCACCTTTCCTTTCAGTTTACTTTTTTAAACTTGATTAATAGCGGTATATATATAATCAAACCCAAAGACAAAACACCCGCGGAATACAGATAAAATGGGACAAGGTTCAGCATGCCGTTCACTCTGTAGTCCAAATATACGGTTCCCGCGAAGAAAAGAAAGAAGAGATAACCCACAATGAAACTTATTGTTTCTATTCTTTTCTTACGTTTTTGCCGGGCCTTGTACACGGCCCGATTAATCTCAGGACTTATCCAGTTAATGAAGTGTTCCGCCTTCATTACCGGTATTTGTTCTGTTTGTTTTGTGTTATTTTCAATATTCTGTCCTGTATTCATTCCGCTTTCTCTCCTTCCCTGCAGTACAGCTTTTTCATCTTGTACAAAGAGTAGTGAATCCGTGATTTTATTTTTGCTTTTTCAATGCCCGTAATTTTTTCGATTTCCGCGTAACTTAAACCGTTGATATACCTTAAAACCAGTAAGGTTCTCATTCTTGACGGCAAAAGGTAAAGATTTCTGTCCAGTTCCTCATATTCTATCCTCATCAGAGCTTCATCCGCCGTATTGCGGCTATCGCACAATTCCATTTCACTGTCTAAAACCTCTTCGTTCTGCTGCGGCAGCCTTCTGAGATAATCAACATATGTATTGTAAGCTATCCTGAACAGCCAGCTTGAAAACTTAATTCCTTTTATAGGGTTGTATTTATGTACGTTTTCCATGAATTTTACAAAAACATCATGGGTTAAGTCTTCGCATACATGAGGATCCTGAATATGTTTATAGAAAAATCGGGTAAGCGGCAGATAATACTTTTTTATTATTGTTTCGAAAGCTTCTCGTTTTCCCTTTTTACACTGCCGGATCAGCGTTATGTCATCCAACCTTCCACCACCTTCCGATAATTATCTGCCTTCATATATTGTAACGGAAAAAGAACAAAAAGGTTGGAATAAAAATGTAAAATTTGGTTCTCCGTCATATCTTTTTATGATACTATTGATAATAGAAAAGCTAACGGGAAAACCGAAAGAACCGCATAAAGCTGGTTTTGGGTTTCCCTCCAGCCCGGTTTAAGGAGGAAGATATGAACAAATCAGCAAAGAATAGTGCCGTAATAGCCGCCGGAGGGTTTATTCTTCTGATTCTTTTCATACTGCAGGGTATTCCGATGCTTAACGGAATCGTTATTTCTTTTAAAGAGTACAACGTGATGAAAGGCATTGCGGGAAGTCCGTTTACAGGTTTCGCGAATATATCCGGATTGTTTGCGAACATAAATTTCAGAAGGGTATTAATTAATACCGTAAGGCTTAATATGCTTTATCTTGTAATTGTATTGGTTTTGGGAGGCCTTTTATCCGTATCGCTGATGACGGTGCATAAAAGAATCCGGGATATATTTCTGACAATTATTTTGATACCATTGTTTATACCGGGGAGTATTTTAGCACATATCTGCATTTCCTCGTTTCGGGGAACAAACGCTTTATTGTCGCCACAGCTATTCCCCTTAATTTACGCTTTTTTGTTGGCAGTAAAAAATGCCGGCATTCCAACCGTGTTTATTCTTAAGACATGGGGAGCCAGAGGACGGGAGGAAAAAACCGGTTTTGAAAAGCTGATGGCGCCGGCAGCTTTTATTCTTATACAACTCGCGTCTATATTAAGCACGGATGCGGATGTTTTAAGCAATCTGATCAATCCGATGGTTTATGAGACTTCGGACACACTGGATTATTTCACGTACAGAACTGGTTTTATGCAGATGCAGGTTGGCACGACTCAGGCTGCCTGGCTCATTCAGTTTATCGTGCATGTTGTTCTGGGGTTCCTTGTATATAATTTATTGAGAATTATTACACAACGCAAACCGTTATTGCAGGGTTCCAAAAACGGCGCCGGCCAAATTCCCGATACTGAAAGAATAAATGAGGTTCATGATACAAATCCGGTAGGATGCATCATACCGGTTCTTTTCTCATTGTTTTTAGCCTGGTTTGTGTTTAAACCCCTTCTGATAGACGGTGTAAGCTCCTTATTTAAAGGCATGTTCCCTGTGAACCCGGTATTTGCCGTTTCTTATATCCGGTATGTTATATTGTATGGGTTAATTGCTTTGATTGGTGTTCCGATAACTTATGTACTGGCAAAAAGCGCCGCTTGTCCAGGGGCTTTTGGAAGCTTCACCCGTATCGTGCTTGTGTTTTTCCTACTGGCAGGCGGGATCGGAATGCATCAGTTTTTGTTCTATAGAAGCCTTGGTGTATCTAATACCGTATTCAGCCTTATCCTGTATTACTTGATTCCTGTCGCAAACAGCCTGGTACTGGCGGTTATTATCGCCTTTAAGAGAGAAAACGACTCGGAAGCAGGCGGTGGTTTATCCTTCTGGAAATCCGCGTTTATTTTGTCACTGATTCAGTTCACTGTGATGTGGAATTCAGAGCAGGCGCCTTTGATCTTTATCGCGCGACAGGAAATAATGCCGCCGGTATTGATAGCAAGAGCGATATCGCAAGGCATAGGCGGTCCTGTTGATACCGGAGCGGTTATAGGTGTTGATTTTCTTGTATCCCTGCTGCCGGTAGCTTTGTTCCTGATTTTCAGAAAATTTTTTACCGAATGGATTTTGCTTTCGTTCACAAAATCAAAATAGAAATACCGATCGCGCTGTACCTTAGAATCAATATGCTCCGCTCATAATTAATTGTGTCTTCATTGACCGCCGGCCCGCAGAGGGCAGCATCTTCCGGAGACATTGGCAAATAGAGATGGTTAGGAAGGCATTTGCGATGTAACCTTAATAAAAATCCGCTGTACAATATATAGTGACAAGCTTAAGTGCGTACCAGCAATATATTGTACAGCGGAACTCAAAGTATATAACATCGCAAATGCCATATTAGGGGGTCGCGCCTGTGAAAACATATAAGCTTTTGATTTTAGCAGTATTGCTGTTAGCAGTGACAAATGCGTTAACATTTTTTATAACAAAAGGGCACTTCGTCAAGGTTGGCAAAGAAAATACCCCTGAGCCTGCAGCGTATAGCGAAAGACTTGAATTAATATATCAGGAACTGGAAAAAGAAACAATTGAAGGCTTGGATGAGCAGGCATCATACGAACACGTGGTTCAGCTTGCGGATAAGTCGTTTGTGTATCATAAAAATGATACCGTCTATATTCTCAATGGGGGCGAAGTGATTAAATACCGCTGGGAAGAACCCCTTGACACAAATATGTATTATCAGGATTTGATCGCTAAATTTGTTAAACTGTTTAAAATGAAAGAAGATTCAATATCAAAAGAGGACATTGTAAATGCAGGTTTTATGCCTGAAGCCGCCGATTATGGTTTTTTAGCGGTATATCCCGGTACATACGAGGACTATAAAGCGCTTATAAGGTATTACATTCTGAAAAGAAAAGAGCTTGAGTGCGAAATGCTGCAGTATGAAGCGGGTAAAAGAACAATTGAGGATGTTGAAACATGCTACAATGAGTACTGCACCGCAAAAAGCAAATTAACGGATTATATAAATTCGGTTACCCCAGGAGATATATAGAAAGAATAGATTAATCGATTTCGCTGCCATTGTATGGAATCCTACTTCATTATTACTGCTTGGAAGGATATCAACATCAAAATTCCCCTTCTCAGCTTCCTTCATGTTTCGGATAAGCCTGGATATGGGCCTGGTGATGGAAATGGGAACCAGCAGCGCCAGCGGAAAGGTCAAAACCGAAATGATCAAAAAAACAAAGATCAGTTGTTCCTTCGACTGGTTTACCATGTTGGTAATATCTTTCTTTGGAACAACTGTTCTGGTTATTATTTCTTAAAAAACAAATCGTAAGAGGTTACATACAGTCTTCAACATCGTATTAAGGCAAAAAGCGGCGCCACATACTATTTTTTACATGGAAAACTTGACAAAATTATACAGAAATATTAGAATATACGAAAGGCATATCCATAGTAT
>DATCLI010000316.1:0-9200 GCA_036563955.1 Clostridia bacterium
ACAGTCGACTTGCTTATCCTCGCTCTGACTAAACATCTCTAAGCTTCATTCCACTATAGTTTCCTTATATTGTACAATAGTTTTAAAACGATTGTACAATAGTCCAGAAAAGGATTTGACGTAAATGCTTGCAAACCGATACATATAATAATAAAATAAAAGAAATCTTGAAAAAATAGGTTAAGCGGAGGAAATATGGAAGGCGGTAAAGAACTCGGCGGTGTTGCCGGGTTCCTTGCAAGATTATTTATTAATAACCATAAAAATGTCGAAAATGTTAAGGTTCGCGAGCAGTATGGAAGGCTCGGTGGCATAATCGGAATAATTGTAAACGTGCTTCTTTTTGCCGCAAAGTTTACTGTTGGAACACTGTCCGGCAGCGTTTCCGTTGTCGCTGACGCGGTAAATAACCTTTCAGATGCGGGCTCTTCAATAATATCTCTTATGAGTTTTAAAATGGCGGCAAAACCTGCCGACAATACACACCCGTTCGGGCACGCAAGGATAGAGTATATTTCCACTTCGGTTGTTTCGGTAATAATAATGTTTATAGGTTTTGAACTTATAAAAACATCGGTTGAAAAAATTATTCAACCTCAGCCAATTGATTTCAGCAATATTGCGCTTGCAGTGCTGGCATTGTCAATCTTTGCGAAGCTTTGGCTTTTCTATTTCAACCGAAAGCTTGGCAAGTGTATTAATTCAATGATTATGCAGGCAACGGCCGCCGACAGCATGTCTGATGTGATGGCTACTTCCGCGGTTTTTGTTTCCGCTGTAATAAGCCGGTTTACAAGCGTTAACCCGGATGCTTATATAGGTATTGCGGTTGCGTTTTTTATTATTTATTCAGCAATACAAATTTTAAGGGAAACGATGAACAGAATTCTTGGCCAGGCCCCTTCCGAGGAGCTTATAAAAAAGATCGAATCATTTATTCTCAGCTATGACGGCGTTATTGGAATACATGATCTTGTTGTTCACGATTACGGCCCGCAGAATACATTTGCTTCGGTTCATGTTGAGGTTGACGCAAATACGGATGGTCTTGTCAGCCATGATTTGATTGACAATATCGAGCGTGACATATCGAATAAGTATAATCTGAAAATGGTCATACATATGGATCCGGTTGTAACGGATGATCCATTTGTTAATGAATTGCAGAAAATGACCGAAGAAGTTGTTTCAGGTATTGATAGTACTTTATCAATTCATGATTTTAGAGTAGTAAAGGGTCCGACTCACCATAACCTTATTTTTGACGTAACGGTTCCTTTTGACTGCAAAATATGCGTAAAGGAGATAACCGAACAGATAAAACAGAGTATAAATGAGAAGGACAAATCGCTCTATGCAGTAATCACAATTGACAGATCTTTTGTATGACAGGCGGGACATCTAATATTGTATTATTTCACAGCAAATAACATTTATTAGAAATATCGGGAAATTATTTCCTTAATATCCTAATTATTTTATTTTTTCATGGCGAATTTGAGCATAATATGGTAAAATGAGATATAATATAACGAAAAAAACATTTATGGGGGCATATATGTTGGAGAAAAAATTATATCCGTTAACATCTCCTCAGTTGTCAATCTGGTATACGGAGAAGATGTATGCCGGTACTTCAATTTCAAATATATCGGGCACGATAAGAATTAAGGAAGACAATATCAATTATGGCTTTCTTGAAGAAGCGTTAAAGCATTACATTAAGAATAACGAAGGCATTCGCCTGCGCATTTGCGTTGACGAAAATGGAGAGCCGCGCCAGTATGTTCATCCGTATGAGGACAAGCCTATTGATTTTATTGATTTTTCAAAGTATGATGATCCTGTTTCGGCAATGTATGAGTGGAATGCAAACGAGGCAAAAAAGCCGTTCGAGCTTTTGAACAGTGATTTATACCGTTTCATTCTGCTAAAGATAAGTGATACTGAGGGCGGTATATTTTCGAACTTTCACCATATAGTGTTTGATGCTTGGTCCATGGCTTTGTCGTGCAGCATGGTAATGGAGTATTACAAAGCGCTGAAAAATAGCGATATTATTCAAGCCGAACAAATGGAGATACCCTCATATATTTCGTATGTAGAAAATGAAATGGAATACTATAAATCAAATCGAATGCAAAAAGATGCCGCCTATTGGGAAGAAGTTTATGACGAGCCTATAGAGGCTACTGTTCTTAAAACTCGAAAAACAAATCTCTTATCAACCGAGTCAAAAAGAAAAACATTTGTCGCACCTAAAAAATTCGTCCGAAAACTAAGACAGTACTGCGCTGAAAACAAAATAACGCTGTATCCGCTGTTCTTGTCTGCTTTATCGATGTATATCAACAGAGTTACCGGCAAAGAAGATTTAATCATAGGCACTCCTATACTGAACAGGCTTAACCAGACGGAAAAGAATACGATAGGCATGTTCGTAAGCACAGTTCCTTTGCGCATAAAAATTAATGACGAAGCGAGCTTTACCGAATTCACCCACAGTATACTTCAGGTATGCTCTTCTTCGTACAGGCATCAGAGATATCCGTATGAGCTCATACTTAAGAAGGTTCGTGAAAAGCATGATTTCCCCGACAATTTATATGATATTGTGCTGTCGTATCAAAATTCGAAATATGACAAAACAGATATCGATTATTCAACGAGATGGCATTTTAGCGGGCATCAATCCAATTCGCTGACAATCCATGTAAATGACAGGGATGATGCTGAAACGGTAATTATTGATTACGACTACCATAAGGACCTATACTATGACAAGGAAATTGAATTCATACACCATCATTTGTTAAGCCTTTTGTGGCATGCTCTTGATAATCCCGCGAAAAAGATTTGCACAATAGAAATGCTGCCCGAGATCGAAAAAAGAAAGGTTCTGTACGAGTTTAACAACACGGAAGCGGATTACCCGAACGACAAAACCATTCACGAACTGTTTGAGGAGCAGGTAAGGAAAACTCCCGATAATACAGCCGTTATCTGCGACGATAAAAGTATTACATATAAACAGTTGAATGAAAAGGCAAATTCGCTGGCTGTGCTTCTAAGGAAAAAGGGGATAAAACCCGGTGATGTTATAGCGATTATGGTCAGCCGTTCGATAGAGATGGTTGTCGGAATGCTCGCAGTGCTAAAGGCAGACACCGCTTTTCTTCCGATAGATCAAATATATCCGGCGGAAAGAGTTAACTATATGCTCCGTAACAGCAGCGCAAAGTTGTTGTTAACCGACTGTGATTGCAAAAACTTCTCCGGTGCGGACGAGAATATTGGTTGCGTTAATCTTTTTGATCCGCGGAATTATGTATATTCGGGCCAGGACCCGGATTATATCAATAACCCGGAAAGTTTGGCTTATATAATATATACATCCGGGTCCACCGGAAAACCGAAGGGTGTAATGATTAAACACAGATCATTAATAAATTTTGTATACGGTTTATTTGACAGGATTGATTATAATAAAATAAAAACCGTTCTGTCGCTTACTTCGTTTTCTTTTGATGTTTTCTTTATTGAAACAATTCCTGCGTTCTATAGGGGGCTTGCATTGGTTATGGCTAATGATGCCGAAAGGAAAGACCCGGTGTTGTTAGCCCGTTTAATAAAAAAATATTGTATCGATATGGTTGTTTCAACCCCTTCCCAGATGCATTATTTTATAAAAAACATGAATTTTCGTGATTCTATACATGATGTTTACGAAATAGTGTTAGCCGGGGAAAAGATCACTAAAGAATTGTTATCAGGTTTGAAAAAAAATACTAATGCTGTTATTCTTAATGGTTATGGTCCCACTGAAACCACCGTTATTGTTACTTCGGCGGAGTTAACGAAAACGGATATAATAACGATAGGCAAACCGATGAATAACGCTAAAGTATACATTCTTGATAAGAACTTACTGCCTGTTCCGATAGGAACTGTCGGAGAAATTTATATCGGCGGGCATGGATTGGCAGTGGGATATATCAATAATAAGGAATTAACGGATTCAGTGTTTATTCAAAGCCCGTTTTCACAGGATGAGAAACTGTATAAATCAGGCGATCTTGGCAGATGGCTGGCAGAGGGTGATATAGACATCCTGGGACGCGCCGATTCCCAGGTAAAAATAAGAGGATTCAGGATAGAGCTTGAAGAGATTGAAAAACGGATACTGGAAATAAGTGATATAAATAAGGTTCATGTGACGGTAATTGGTGATGATGCCAATAAGAAACTGTGCGCATATTATGTTTCCCTGAATGATGTTGACATAAAACAAATCAAGGCAGATTTGAAAAAATACCTGCCCATGTATATGATACCGGCCTTTTTTATAAGGGTTGACAAAATGCCGTTATCACCCAACGGGAAAATAGATGAACGGCTGCTGCCGAAACCCGATGCGTCGAGTATGATTTCGGAAGCATTTACCAAACCAGAAACGGATTTGGAAAGAGAATTATATAGTATTTGGTCCGACGTACTGCAGGAAAGTAATTTTGGAGTAGACAGCGAATTTATTGATGTTGGGGGTGATTCATTAAGTATTATCCAGATTGTGTCGAAGATATCATCAAAATATCAGGTTGAAATTCCTATAAGCATCATGAATGAGTCATTAACGATAAGAAAAATGGCTCAATATATAGAAGCTCGTATGAAGAGCGATAAAAGTTTAAATAAATCAGAAAACTTGGTAAGAATCACCGAAGGGGGAAATAAGAACATATTCCTGGTTCATGCCGGGAACGGGGAAGTTGCATGTTATTTTGAATTAGGCAAACTGATTGATAAAAGTTTTTCTGTTTGGGGAATACAGGCTGTCGATGAAGTTTTGTATGCTAATAAGAGCATTTATTTGTTAGCGGAAAGGTATGTCGAAAGCATACGGAAAATACAGCCCGAAGGTCCTTATTATCTGGCAGGGTGGTGCATAGGGGGAGCTGTAGCGCTTGAGATGGCCGGAATTCTGGAACGGGACGGACACGAAATAGGTTTTTTGGGATTAATGAATACCATTGCCCCAAAAAACTGGGAAGGAAATGAATTTTTCAGCGAACAGAAAGAATTTGAGTTTTTAACTGGCTTTCTGGGAGGCGGCTGTTCAGGAGAACTTGGCACTGAACAATTATGGCAGTTATTCTTTGATAAAATACGAAGCGGAAATATTGATATTGTCTCATTTATAAATAACCTGCCTCAGGACATAAGGATTATTTTACCCCCGCAGTGTTCCGCTTTACCCGGCGAGCTTGCTAAATACTTGAAAAGGATAGTATTCATGCACAAAATAAGATCGGAGTACTATCCGCAGTTAAAAATTAAGAGCCGTGTAAATTTTTACAGTGCATTGCTTGATTGGAATATTCCAGACTATAAGAAAAATGTAAGCGAATGGAACAGGTACTGTTTGACCCCTGTATCAAACATGGTAATTGAATCGGATCATTACAGTTTATTGTCGCAGCCTTCGGTAAGTACAATATCAAAGGCTATTAACGCTATTCTTAATGAGCAAGGTATTTGATGAAAGTGGAGATAAACTTATGATAGATGATTTTTTGTTTGTGTTGCTGCATATTTCAATAATACTAATATTGTTACTGCTGATATATATTTTGCGCATCCGGAAAAAGGGGCAAATACAAATAATTTTCCTCATAAATATCCTGTTATTGCTTGTGTGGAGTTTAGGGTATGTTTTAGATTCATATTACAGACTATACACCGGAGAACCAAGCATGCTGTTCGTTTATATCTGGAATATTGGTTTATGTTTTATACCATATTCTTTGTTATTAACAGGCCTGATTTATGCAAACACCAAAATTAGATTCGGATTAAAACACATATTATTATTTATTCCTCCTTTGGTTTCATATATAATGCTTCTGACAAACTCATACCATAATCTGTTTTTTGTTTATTTTTCAATAGATAATGACAAAATTGTATATGGTTCATATTTTATTGTCCATAGCATATTTATGTATGGTTATTTATCTGCCGGAATATATTATCTTATCAGTTTTTCGATAAAGAATTCCGGGTTCTTCTCAAGACAATCAATCCTGATTGCTATTGGTTCCGCTATTCCTGTAGTAACCAACATAGTAATTATAATAAGATTAATCAAAGTACCTCTTTATACCACGGCTATTTCATTTTCCGCGGCTGTGTTGTTTATCGCCGTCGCAATATTCAGGTACCACTTTTTAAGCATATCCCCGATTGCCCTTAGAACGATTGTAGACAAGATTTCGGATGGTTTCATGGTTGTAAACGATGAATACAGGGTTATAGATTATAACAAAACGATGGAAATGGCTTTCGAGAAAATTCTAACCATATCGAGAAGCAAAACACTGCAGGAAGTTTTTGAGGGTACATGCCTTATTGATGATGACAGCAACCTCATTGACTTTATCAATATGGCCAACATATCGGCTATGTCGGTTATTTTTGAAAAGCATATACAAAAAGATCAATATGACAAGTATTTTTCCATTGAGGTTACGCCGATTATTATCAATAAAAGCCAATTGAGCACTGTAATATTGTTCAGGGATGTTACTGAAAACGTCCGTCACCTTGAAGCTATAGAAGAAAAACATGCTATTATGATGGAACAGGAAAGGCTTGCGTCCCTTGGGCATTTAATAGGAGGAATTGCTCATAACCTTAAAACGCCTATAATGTCTATTGCGGGTATTGTTGAAGGTCTGCAGGATCTTGTCAACGAATACAGGGCGTCGATGGAGGATGAAAGCGTTACCGTATCCGATCACTATGAAATTGCTGACGAAATGGAGTCGTGGCTGAACAAAATAAAACCGTACTGCTCATATGTATCCGATATTATCGATGCGGTCAAAGGCCAGGCAGTGAAGCTGAGCGCTTCATCGCCCGTAAGCTTTACCATAAATGAGCTCGTAAAAAGAATACAAATATTAATGAAATACGAACTAATCAAATGTAAGTGCGAACTAAAAACAAAAATCAGTGTAAATTTATCAAGCGAACTGCATGGAGATATTAATAGTTTAATCCAAGTATTCGATAATATTATTATAAACGCTATTCAGGCTTATGAAGGGAAACCAGGGTCAATTGACTTTCATATTGACGGCGATAATGAAGATATTCTTTTTACCATAAGAGATTATGCTAAAGGAATCCCAAATAATATAAAACAAAAGCTTTTGAAGGAGATGGTGACAACAAAAGGAACAGCTGGTACGGGACTCGGATTATATATGTCCTATTCAACCATTAAGGGACGATTCGGCGGAGAGATGTGGTTTGAATCCGAAGAAGGGAATGGCACAACCTTTTTTGTTAAGCTGCCCCGCAAGATAAGAAGTGCCGGTTAAGAAAATTATGGGGGGCAAAAATACAAATGAGAAAGAACACATCTACTTTATCTAAAAATAAAAAAATTCTTATAGTAGATGATGAACAGGGAATTATAGATTCGCTGTCCATCATGCTCAAGCGAAGCGGTTACTATTACGAAGGAATTACAAATCCTCTGGAAGCGATTGAAAAAGTAAGAAACGAACACTTTGATTTGATGATCCTGGACTACTTGATGGTACCGATACACGGCGATGAGGTTGTAAGATGTATTCGGCAGTTCAATACCGATTTATATATTCTTCTGCTCACCGGTCATAAAGATTTGGCTCCGCCTCTTGATACGGTAAAGGCGCTTGATATACAGGGCTATTGTGAAAAAAGCGATCGCTTCGATCAATTGCAGCTATTGATTGAGTCCGGCTTAAAATCAATAAATATGATGAATACGATAAAACAATTCCGGGATGGTTTAAACAAAATACTTCAGGCTGTCCCGAGAATATACCAGCTGCAGCCTTTAGGGAACATACTTGAGGATATTTTGATGGAATTGATGCCGCTGCTTAACAGTGAAAACGCCTTTATTCTCGTTGACAATATTTCCGGCGGCAGCGATTCGAAAAAGAGTATTTTCCGCGGAATAGGAAAATACAAGGCCAGGATTTCCGATTTTATGCCGATGCTAAGTTCAAAAATGCTCGAAGATATAGGCAGGGCGAAAATATCAAAGCAGCCCGTAAAAATACAGTCAGGTATTATTTTGCCTCTTGTAAATGAATTTTCCGAGTGTATCGGCGTCCTGTATGTTGAAAGCGCCGAGAACCTTATAAGCGATATCGCAGAGGGCTATAAACTGCTTGAGATCTATGCGGCTCAGGCAGCTTCGGCGATAACGAACGCGTTTCTTCATTCTCTTCTGAATATGCAGAATGAAGAGTTAAACCGAACGTATGAGCAGCTTAGAATCAGGTATATGGATACCATTGAAGCGCTTCGCCAGGTGGTTGACACAAAGGATGAATATACGCGCGGGCATTCCGATCGCGTATCGTTTTACTCCGTAAGAGTCGGAACCCTTTTGGGGTTAAGCGAAGCAGAACTTGAAACAATCAGGGTAGCGGGTCTGTTCCACGATGTCGGCAAAACGGGGATAACCGATGACATACTGTTTAAAACTGACAAACTGAATGCAAAAGAATACGAAGAGATAAAAAAACATCCGTTAAAAGGCGCACGTATACTTTCGGCAATATCGATGTTTAAGGATGTCGTCCCAATTGTGAAATGCCACCATGAGAGAATAGACGGCAGGGGATATCCGGATAGTCTTAAAGGAGAAGAAATACCGTTTCTGGCAAGAATCGTGTCGGTTGCCGATGCTTTTGACGCGATGATGTCGGATAGGCGTTACCGCTCAAAACTTGATTTAAAGTCGGCAATCCAGCAGCTTATAGAAGGAAAAGGCACGCAGTTCGATGCCGGCATTGTAGATATATTTGTGAAAATGCTTGATAATTATTCCAGTATTGAAAGAGAGCTTGCTGCAACATTCGAATAACAAAAAAACCAATAATAAATAAATGCCTGAAAAGCGTTCCCAAAGGCTCTATTCAGGCATGCTGTTTTTATTACTGAGGTAAATCAAATATTTTTTAGCTTATATATTATCTTATAGCCGTTTTGTTCTATATCATTTTCAATTTTATCCGTATTCTGCGAATTGATTCCGATAACGACAATGCTTTTACCGCTATGTCCGCGGTAAACGGCAACATTGGTTATATTGGCGCCGTGCTCCGCGAAAATTCCGGTCAGTTCCGATAATATAC
>DATCLI010000317.1:0-1733 GCA_036563955.1 Clostridia bacterium
GTATATTAGTGAATATAAGAATGGAAAAAACTTAATTCTCTATCATAAAAACTATTTTGGTGATATTCAATCTTACCATATCCAGCTGAAAAGGAAAGTAATGAACGATATATCTTCGGAAGTCAATTATATAATCGATTATATCATTAAACATGACAGGTATCTTGAATACAAACAGAACCTTTTCTCAGTGTCTAAAAATACAATGTGAACAAATTGAATTTTGGGTGTGATGAGTAAATTATAGGTAATCTTCAGATAAAGAAAAAGTCTTGAAACTTTGTTATACCAAGCATTTCAAGACTTTTCACTGGAGCCCCCAATCGGAATCGAACCGATGACCTCATCCTTACCATGGATGCGCTCTGCCTGCTGAGCTATGAGGGCTTATATTTCGTTCTGCCGGAAATTTGGCATAGCCGGCAACATAAAGCGAATTTATTGTAGCATACGGAAAATGTTTTGTAAAGGGATTAATCATTTTGGTTAATTTTAGATTTTCTTGTTTATCGCGGTTTAGGGGTAATATGCTTCAGGCTGAAACGGAAAGCCTTTCGGTTTCTTCCTGTTAAATGACTCACTGTAATAATACTCTTTTCGATCGGTTCTCCAACTTCTGTTATGCCACCAGCAGCTTCTGAAAGGATCTCTGATCCTGTCCATTTCTTCAAGAATGGCTTCATGGAGGAAATTTCTTACCTTTTCATAAGACTTATCGTATATAAGGTTATTCATCTCGAATTTATCTTCCTGCAAATCATAAAGTTCATCGGTTTCAAAAAGGTTTATTATCAGCTTATACCTGCCGTCGGTAACACACCTGACAGGGTAGAACCCTCCCATTCCGTCATTATTTATTGCAAATCTATGAAAGCCAATATGGGCAAAATCACGAACCTCTACACCCGGATCCTTTAAAACAGGCAGCAGACTTGTACCATGCATCGATTCCGGTATTTCAATACCCGCAATATCAAGCATCGTAGGGATTATATCCAGATGGCTTGCAAGAGAATAGCATACCGCTCCGCTGGCTCCTCCGGGATACTTAATTATAAATGGAACATTACAGCTTTCTTCATACATCATCGGGCCTTTTTCCTTTAGGCCATGAGAACCTTGCTGCTGTCCGTGATCGGTAGTATATATAATTGCAGTATCTTCACCATGCGTTTCATTGACTGCATCAATAACACGGCCTATTTCCATATCAATGAACAGGTTGCAGGAATATATCTTTTTTACTTGCTGTGAATTAACATATTCTTCCCAGGTCATTTCACCGTTTTGTTTTCTCTGGATTTTCAAAAGCTCCGGTTTCCCGGTTAACGGGATGTTAAAATTCGGGTTCTTTTTAATTTTCCCGCTGTCAAACATATTTAAGTATTCTTCGGGTGCGTTGCTTGGAGCATGAGGCTCATCAAAAGAAACAACAAGAACAAAAGGCTCGGTTTTGTTTTTTTTAAGGAAATCAATAGCCCGATCCGCCACCCGGCGCCCCCACATATCCTCCAACCTGGACGCGGGAATCTTCTTACCCTCTTTTTTCATTTCTTCATAGTAGGTTTTACCGTCATACCACCATTCGCCTTCAAACCCGCCGTCCGGAACTCCATCACCGTGGTACGAAGAACCATCAAGATGCCACTTGCCCGTATAAACGGTTTTGTATCCGTAATAGCTGAATATGGTTCCCATCAAGGCTATATCTTTGTGAGGTGCTGTATTATTAC
>DATCLI010000318.1:0-2041 GCA_036563955.1 Clostridia bacterium
TGCATAATCTGCTTACTACGATAAGTACGCTTGACGACTGCGGTTCATTTGGCTCGCTGATGCTTGAAGCGTCGCCGGAATTAAAAAACGGGGTTTACACGTTAATAGCCGATTACATAGCGAATTTTATTGAAAATGTCCTTGAACGCATGCCTGACGGTGCGGTCTGCCGCGCGAACCCGAATTTTTCGCTGATGGACGGCACAATTTGGGCGGACGATCTTTACATGTGCATTCCATTCCTTTGCCGGTATTATAAAATGACAGGAAACCCGCGGTATATAGATGATGCCGCAAAGCAGCTTGTATTATTCCAAAAGTACCTTTTCCGGCCGGACAGAAAAATATTGTCGCATGTGTATGATATTAAGCATAAACGCCCGACGGAGGTTTCATGGGGAAGGGGTAACGGATGGGCAGCTTTTTCATATAGCGAGCTTCTTTCATTTCTGCCGCATGAACATCCGCTCAGGGAAGAAATAATCAGAAACTTTAACGTTCTGTGCGAGGGCTATATTAAGCTGCAGGATGAGACCGGAATGTGGCATCAGGTTTTAACCGATCACGAGTCCTACGCTGAAGCTTCATGCACGTCAATGTTTGCCTGTGCATTTGCCCGCGGAGTCAGGAACGGATGGCTGTCAGAACCGGATAAATATATCGCATCCGTGAAAAAAGCATGGGAAGCACTATGCGATCAGGTTATCGACAGGGAAGGGAATATATATGGAATTTGCAGGGGCTCAGGTTTTTCTTTCTCCGCCGATTATTATAAAAACGACCTGGGCTGGGTTCTGAATGATACGCACGGCACCGGAATCGTCCTTCTGGCGGGTGTCGAGTATGTGAAACTTATTAATTCCCTTTAAGCGGTTCATTAACAATTTACTCCATTATTTTAATAAAAAATACCAAATATTGAGTGAAATCGGTAATGTAAAATAATAAGAGCAGGTTTTGCGAAGTACAAATTAAGGAGGAGTTAAATATGAGCGGAAAGTATGGTTCAAAGTTATGGTTTATTCCGGACGGATATTACCCGTCCACAAGCAGCGGGATTCAAAAAAGTCATGATGCCGTTTGTGTTTTAAACCCAAACAGGGAAGATGCAAACATATCTATAACACTGTATTTTGAAGACAGGGAAAAACAGCAGGGTTTTAAAGCGGTGTGCAAAGCGGAAAGAACGAACCACATACGCATGGACAAAATACGTGATGAAAAAGGAAACGGCGTTCCTGTCGATGTGCCTTATGCAATGATGGTAGAAAGTGATGTTGAAATTATTGTCCAATACAGCCGTATGGATACGACACAGGCCGAAATGGCATTAATGACGACAATAGCTTATCCGCTGTAATAAAGGAGGAGCTTATGGAAAAAAAGCAGAAAACGCAGGTTGAAACCGGTAAGGAGCCGTCTAAAAAAGCTTATTCAGCGAATGATATTTTTAAAATCGATAGAGAACAGCTAATGAAGACGATAGACAAGGTTGTCCGAAGGACAATGAAAATGGATATGACCTGGGATTGGCCGTGCGGAGTTGCATTCTACGGGATATCCCGGGCTTACGAGCTGACGGGGAACAAGGAGTATATCGATTTTCTTGTCGATTGGGTCGAGGAATACCTTGAAATCGGATTGCCGAAATTCATGGTAAATGCCGTATCTATGGGGCATGTTCTTATAACGATGTATGACGCAACCGGGGATGAAAAGTATTGGAAAATAGCGCTTGATAAAGCGGAGTATTTGCGCAATGAAGCGGTAAGATTCGGGGATGGCGTTTTTCAGCACACTGTGTCTTCGAAAAATGATTTTCCCGAGCAGGCATGGGCGGATACCCTTTTTATGGCGGCATACTTCCTTTTGCGCATGGGCATAAAGCTTGACAGGAAGGATTATGTAGACGATGCGTTGAATCAGTACTACTGGCATGAAGAATACCTCCAGGATAACAAAACGAACCTTTATTACCACGCATGGGACAATATAAGCAAAACCCATATGTCATCAATATTCTGGGCGCGGGCTAATGCCT
>DATCLI010000319.1:0-4821 GCA_036563955.1 Clostridia bacterium
TTTGAATATACTTTGATTAAAGTATTGGAAATTGTATTGGTTGTCATATTGTTAAGCACAATGATTTACGGCCATTATTTTTATTTTATCGCCCTAATTCCGATTGTGAGCATATGCGTTACGAGGGGTTTTTCAATATCTCTTCCGTATTTATGCATAAGCTTTGCCGCACAGGCACTAATGTTTTTCCTGTCAAAAAACAATTTGGGGATATTGCAGGAATACGAAGCTAACCGTCATAATCCGGCTTTCTCCATACTTTTGGTGATTGTATACATAACGTTTTTGTTGTTTTTGCGTCTGCTCGGTGTATTTTATAATCAATTCCGGCAGAGCGAACAGGATAACCAGAATCTTGTAGCCCAGCTTGGAATAAAATACGCTCAGCTTGAACAGGCAAGAATTGAAAAGCAGGAACAGTTTGATAAACTTAAGGAAGTTAATCTTCAGCTTGAGGATTCAAATAAGAGATTAACCTCGAGCCTTGCCGAGTTTTTTACATTACAGCAGATATCACAGGCTATCAGTTCAATATTCGATATGGATGAACTGCTGCAGTTTGTAAATGATATAATAATAGGCGTTATGGGAGTAAGCACCTCAAATATAGCTCTTTACAGCGGCGGAGGGGACCGGTTGAAGGTGCAGGTTTCCAATATACTGAATAAACGAGATCTTGCTATTTTAACCGACAATATTAACACCCCCGCGTTGAAGGACGCTATCGCTGAAGGCCGCACAATTATTAACAATGCTGTTGATCCCGAAAAATATGATTTTACGAGGGGAAGAAACGTCAGATCTTTTTTGTGCGTACCTCTGAAGATAAAGGATAAAACACATGGTTTTGTACTGATTGAGCATAGTATACCGGATGCTTTTGATGCCGATAATGTAAGACTTCTTGAGATTATAACGCAGCAGGTAAGTATTGCGATAGATAATGCCAGGCTGTATGAACAGCTGCAGGAGTATGCTAATACGGATGGACTGACACAGGTTTATAACAGGATTTATTTCCAGAAACGTCTGAAAGAAGAGCTTGATCGTGCCGAACAAAAAGGATATGCAGTATCGGTTATTCTATATGATATTGATGATTTCAAGCTGTTTAATGATTCGTACGGGCATCTTTTCGGAGATGTTGTATTAAAATCGATAGCCAGGACAGTAAAAGAATCTGTTAGAAAAGACGACTTGGTTGCGAGGTTCGGGGGAGAGGAATTTATTATTTTGCTGCCCCATACCGGAACGAAGAGAGCATATGAAAAAGCCGAAGAGCTGAGAAAGCTAATATCCTCTCTTACCATTGAAGACAACAATATTACTGCTTCGGTGACTGTTAGCATGGGAATTTCCACTTTTCCGACTTTGGCTAATACCGACTCATCTCTTATAAGCAGTGCCGACAATGCCTTGTATGAAGCAAAAAGAAGCGGAAAAAACTGTGTGAAAATAGCTCCCTGCGTTAAAAGGCAAATGGAAGCGGGTAGTTTGTAAATTTAACAAAGCTTAAATCAGGTGTGACAGAGGATTCCTTTATTCTAAGAGATTGTATCATCCGTTTAAAAATTCTTTTGTATTGAGGTTTGTAATCCGTATTAGAAACAAACATAGAGAAACGGTACATTTCATTTCCGTTTTCGAGAAATGCTTCAAGTCCTTTTATGTCGTTTTTTGTGTCCATAAAAATATATTCCCACATAAAACCGTTAAGATCCTTAACCTTAATAGCCGATTCGTTAAAATTGATAAAAGTCATTGAAGAATATTTCTTTGATTCATTTAAAAACTCCTCCAAATTCCGGTTCAATTTCCACACCTGGAAGAAGCCGTGCACTTTATTGTTAATATGATGGAAATTCATATGAATTCTTATTTCCTGCCCAAGATTAATAATTTCTTCCAACCTTAATGCATCAGGGTATTGAAAAGTGATTTCCGACATATCGTATTGCTTGATAGCCGCTGTCTTCCATTTGTCGTCAAAACGCGATCCGGTTTCGATTATAGGTGAGTTTTCTTTTGATGACATATATATGTCCGACATTTTTGTTGAGTGCGGAAAAACCAATGAAATACGGCGGGCTATTACAATCCCCGTTTCAGGCAGTATGTACCGGATAATATTAAACAATGCGTACGCCAATACGAGAAGAATTGGTATAAGGATAATGCCCAGATTTTTTTTGCGTGCCAACACGAGAATATACATTTTTATACCTCACATGCACAGGTCTCAATTATTACCGGTGAATTGCCTTTCCTGAAGATTAATCTTTAATATTATATGCTAAAAAAAAGACAAAAAGAATAAAGCCGGCGGTTCATATTACCGCCGGCTTACTTTCGTTATAATTATGGGGCCTTTTTTAGCCATGTTATGATAAAACCGAAGCCTTGTTTTCCTCAATAAATTCCAAAATCTCATTCTCTTCATCGGGAGAAAGGACTTTTGTCAAGTCAAGCATTAAGATGAGCTTTTCACCGGTTTTGGCAACCCCCGATATAAAGCGTTTATCAAGACCGGTAATAGATGGCGGAGTATCCTCAATATTTTCTTCCGATACTTTCACTATTTCGGACACCATGTCAACTGTGAAACCAACAAGAAAATCTTCGTAATTAACGACAATTATCTTGCAGTTTTCATCAAAATCCTTGTCTTCCATACCCAGGCGTTTCCGTAAATTAAAAACTGTCAGAACTTTGCCCCTGAGGTTAATCAGCCCTTCAATGAATGGCGGAGCAGTGGGAACTTTAAAGAATTCCTGCAATTTATTAATTTCACGTACATGTCTGATGTCAACACCGAATGTTTCATCTCCGACCTTGAACTTGACGAATTGACGGATTGCCATGGCACAACCTCCTATAACTACTGTTTTCAGTTGTAAAAACGATACTACTTATACATTTACCATTTTATCAATAACATAAACAAGAAGCAATAAAGAATTAGTCCGACATCAGCGCCAATATAGTTGCTGTCCGGACTGTGCACAATATCTTATATCCTTACATTGCACAATATCTAATAAACACAATATCTCATAAGCACAATATCCCATATTGCTTATCTATAAATGTAAAATTTAAGATCGATAACTGCTGTTTATTTTTACATAATCATAGGAAATATCGCACGTCCACATCGTATCGGAGGCAGTACCCATTTTTAAATCAATAGTAATTACGAGCTCATCCTTGCTTAATATCGCAAGGGCTTTTTCTTCGTTAAAGGCAAGGCCTGTTCCATCTTTGCATACCGGCAGATCTCCAAGCCAAATATCAACGGTTTCGGGATTAAACGGCGCTCCCGAATATCCCATGGCATTCATGATTCTTCCCCAGTTTGCATCCTGACCGAATATTGCTGTTTTTACCAACAGGGATGTGGAAATTGAGTTTGCAATAACATGTGCGGTATTGCCATCCGGAGCATTGATTACACGGATTTCAACCAGTTTTGTAGCGCCTTCTCCGTCCTTCGCAATTAATTTTGCCAAATAGATTGCGGCTTTTTCAAATTCTTCGGCAAAAATTTTGAAATCATCATTCTCCTGTTCAATTACAGGATTTCCGGCTTTTCCGTTTGCAAGCATCAAAACCATATCACACTCGCTTGTATCGCCGTCTATAGAAACCCTGTTGAACGATTTATTTACTGCGCAGGATAAGGCTTTCTGAAGCATAACATTCGATATCGACGCGTCGGTAAGGAAAACCACTATCAGTGTTGCCATATTTGGATGGATCATTCCGGAGCCTTTAGCCATGCCGTATATCGTCGCGGTTTTGCCCGAAAGGTTTATATCGACCGATATTTCTTTTTTAATCGTGTCCGTTGTCATGATTGCGCTTGCAGCGTCGGAAGCTCCGTCCGCAGATAACTGCTCATACGCTTTTTTAATCCCTGTTTTAATATTCTCCATTGGGAGACGGTGGCCGATTACGCCTGTAGAACCCAATAATACCTCGCTTTTATCACAGCCGATGAGTTTTGCGGTATATTCCGCCATGATTTCCGCATCGGCATCACCGGCAGGTCCGACACAGGCGTTCGCATTTCCGCTGTTTATCGTTATTGCCTTTATACAGTTTCCCTTTATATGTTCCATTGTCCATTTCAGCGAGTGGCCTTTTACAATGTTTTTTGTATATACACCGGCCGCCTGTGCGGGTATATCGGAAACAATCAAAGCCAAATCCTTTTTATTGCTTTTCTTTATACCGGAGCTAACTCCGGAAGCCTTAAAACCAAGCGGCAGTTTGTATCTTTTGTCCGACATATTGATAACCTCCGATACAATTAATTTAATGAAAGCGAAACCACGCTTACGGCAGGGATTTCAAGGTAAAAACCCTTTTCAGTAATCGAAAAGCTGCTGAACTCTTTTGGCTTGACCCTGTCAGGCTCCTCAAAAGTATTATGTTCAGCCATGTCTCCTGTTAAAACGCGCCCTGTGATGTTGTTTACTTTCATGCCTATGATTTCAGCATCTATTTTGTAACTTTCATCAACAGAGAGATTGCACAATGTAATATTTATTCTTCCGTCGCTGTCCATCGAAACAGATTCATGTAAATTGGGAACGGTATAATTTTCTGTGCCGATAGGATTAGTTTCAATGAAACTGTCAAGAAGAACGGCATCCTGATGTTCTTTATACATTTCAAAAACGTGATAAGTCGGCGTAAGAATCATCTTTTTGCCTTCGGTCAGGATAACAGACTGAAGCACGTTCACGAGCTGGGCTATGTTTGCCATCACTACAACATCACTGCGTTTATTGAAAATATTAAGATTTATTCCGGCTA
>DATCLI010000320.1:0-2331 GCA_036563955.1 Clostridia bacterium
AAGGAATTACGAGCCGTGATGGAAGGATTTTTGGTAAAATGGGGCACAGCGAACGTTATACCGATTATACGATGAAAAATGTACCCGGAGAGAAGGATCAGAGGATTTTTGAAGCGGGAGTGGAATATTTTAAGTAAGATATAAAAAAATATACTTTTGGAACTTAAGACTGCAAACTTTTGAAAACTTGCGGCTGTAAACTAAAATGTACCGGCAGGATTTTTAGCATGAAAATGATTCTAATGTTTATAGATGGAATAGGGGTTGGCAAAAACGATCTTTTAAACCCGTTTATGAAAGCCAACATTCCGAACTGGCACAGCTTTATTAAAAACTTTCGTGTTTTTGAAGCCGATGCCTCTCTTGGTGTTACAGGGCTTCCCCAGAGCGCTACCGGGCAGGCAAGCATTTATACCGGCAAAAATGCGCCGAAGGCTGTCGGAAGGCATATAAGCGCAAGACCTACGGCAACGCTTGCCGAGATGGTTAATAGCGACAATATCTTTAAAATCCTTATAGACAGAGGTTATAGCGTAACCTTTGTGAATGTCTATTCAAAAGACTATCTTGAAGAAGTGGGGAAAAATCCGAAAGGATTGCTTAAGCCTTCCGTTACGACATTATTGAATATTTCGGTTGATCTTCCTTTCAGAACTGTTGAGGATTACAGGAAAGGCAGGGGGGTATATCATGACATAACAGGTGAAGCCCTCCGGGAGAAAGGATATGATGTGCCGGTAATAACACCCGAAAAAGCAGCGGATAACCTCTATCAAATAAGCAGGGATTATGATTTTACCTTATTTGAATTTTTTGTGTCCGATATTGCCGGTCACAGCCAGGACATGGATAAGGCCGTTTCCATTCTTGAACGGCTTGACCGGTTTACCGGAGCACTGGTTAAGCAAATGGATTTGGATAAGGAAGTTTTTGTAATTGTCAGTGACCACGGAAACATTGAGGACCTTTCTATACCGACTCACACAATGAATCCTGTTCCTGTTTTCTTTGTAACAAATATAAAATCGCTGCCTGAAAATAATATAACCGCGATAACCGATATCCTTCCCGCAGTTTTGGAATTTTTCCCGGAAGGTAAACGGGCATAAGCTTTATCTACGACTCTTCCTTTTTTTTAAGACTGATTCTTATTTCATCCTCAGTTATCTTAATGACTATTTCCACAGGATAATCCTTTGTATTTCTGAATTTTAAATCCTTTGAGTTATATACTACCGTCGCGTCTTTCCCCTCCGGAACGTACGGCACGTTTTCAGAATGACGGTGCCTTTCAACAATTTCCATATCAGCGAGCAGTGCGGCGTTATATAAAGTGCTGCTGATTTGACAGATTCCGCCTCCGGTTCCCTTCGCTTTTTCGCCGTGGGACAGTATCGGAGCCTCTTTATAACCCTTACTCTTTGTTCTTCTTCCAATCGTTTCATTAAAAGAAAATACTTCATCAGGGTTAATAACCGTATGGTTCAATTCTTCGGATGCCGTTTTTATATTGCTTATCCTGTTTTCATTCTTATCATAGAATATGGTTGTATAGCTTGATATTTCATTTTTGTCAACCGCCTCGGTCGGAACGGGAGTCGCAGTAGGAGTCAGCGTAATTGTATCCTGCATTGGCGTTTGTTCCTGTATGTCACTTTTTGCAAGACAGCCTGACAGGATAAATATTACCGCAAGGCAAAAAAAATATCCGATACAGTGCCGCATATTATCACCACCTTAACTTTATATATTTTTTGTTGAAACATAAAAGAAATACAAAACAAATGCTGGAACTGTAAGGATTAAAAACCTGTTATATATTTGTTGCCCGTTAATGATAATTTTTGGCTGCGGTTCATATAGTAATAAATGAAACAATCGCGGTAATTGCGAGGAAACCATATGTTCGTCGTTATCCGGATGAAGAGGCTGTTAATTATTGCTTCAATGGTTATTGGCATTTTGTTCATTTTTATACTGGTAACCAATAATGATTATGAACCGGTGTGGGAAATTGCAGAATCTGATGACGAACTTGAAGATATTTTTACACCGGTCATAGAAGATATAATATTAACAAGAAACCGGGCCATGATGGAAAACAATCTCGAATTAATCAAACCGATTTACAATACAAATACGAGAAACGGCCTTTGGGCATACGAGCACGAAAAAAAGAAAATGCAGTACCTTTATAATTGGGCCGATAAGCAGGGCATCAAGTTTCTCAATATTGAGACCGTATTTAAAGTACGCTGGGTAAAAGAACAAAAAAGCAGGACAACTGTGAACTTCTTCGCCATAACGGATTATACCTACGAATATCTGAAT
>DATCLI010000321.1:0-10657 GCA_036563955.1 Clostridia bacterium
CGGATCCGCAGAATACGGGAGATATATCGCCCGCTTTTACACCTGCTTTCAACGCATTAAGAATCTCTTCATCGGTAAAAGATTCACCTGAAAAATATTTTTCCATTAAGTCTTCACTTGTTTCGGCAACCGCTTCAATTATGCCTTCGCGGTACTGCTGAACCATTTCAGCCATATTATCAGGTATCTCGGCATTGACTATATCTTTTCCATTGAAACGCCTTGCTTTCATTGCCGCTACATCGACTACTCCTGCAAAAGATCCGGATTCCATAATAGGAAGTTCGAATGCAATAACGCTTTTACCGAACATTTGCTGCAATTGATCGAAGACCTTGAAAAAGTCCGCATGCTCTTCATCAATTTTGCTTACATAAAAAAACTTTGGTATTTTTCGCTCATCAGCTTCCTGCCAAGCTTTTTCGGTGCCGACTTCAACACCATCCTTGGCACTTGCAAGAATAATGACTCCATCCGCTACACGAAGGCCTTCCCTCATTTCACCGATAAAATCAAAATAACCGGGAGTATCGATAAGGTTTATCTTACACCCTTTCCATTCCAACGGCGCTAATGAAGTACCGGTACTTATTTGCCTTTTTACTTCTTCAGGATCGTAATCCATAACTGTGTTTCCATTGACAACACTGCCAAAACGGTCCGTAGCCCTGGCTTCAAAAAGAAGCGCTTCTGCCAGTGTTGTCTTGCCCGCCCCTCCATGTCCGAGCAGACAGACATTGCGTATTTTGTCAACGCTAAAATCTTTCACGCAAAATCCCCCTTTTTCGTACCTGCCCTAAGCAGTTAAATTGTTAAGCGTTATCCTGTGCTAAAACAGGAGCAATTATTGATAACCCGAATGATCCCAGGCAACCATTTACCAACAGCATTTAAACAACAGCAGTCAAAGAGTATTATATACCGAATTTTCATATTCCGGCAACCCTTTCGCAAAAAGTTAATTTATTACCAGCCATTATTTTAATAACAACGGAAGGAATTGCCGGGGCGGGGAGTAATTTTGAGCCATGTTATACTCTTACATCATAAAGTATTCTACCTGTTAATAAAATTATAACAAAGAAGAAATTGCTTAGCAATTTCTTCCGTTGTTTTAACCAATGTTGAAAATTATCAGGGTTACTGTTCAGATGCTTTAAAAAATTGGAGAAAACTATTGTACAATAACGGAAACAAGGGGGTCCTTTTATTGTACAACAGTTCAAAAGCAGCAATATCTGAAAGTAAACTCGCTTTGGAAGGGATTGATTGAATGAAGGCAATCATAATGGCAGGCGGAAAAGGCACGCGTCTTCGCCCGATTACATGCAGCATGCCTAAACCAATGGTGCCAGTTATGAATATTCCTTTAATTGAACATATCATAATCCTTTTGAAAAAGCACGGCATAACTGATATCGGCGTTACATTAATGTTTCTTCCGCAAAAGATAACGAGCTATTTCGGCGACGGGACAAAATGGGGTGTCCGTTTGCATTACTTTACCGAAGAAAAGCCTATGGGAACCGCGGGCAGTATTTTGAGCGCGTCTTCATTTATCGACGATACGTTTATTATTATCAGCGGCGACTGCATAACGGACCTGGATCTTACAAAAGTAATTGAATTCCACCGGTTAAAACAGGCTGCGGCAACTCTTGTTCTGGCAAGGGAAGAAAACCCTTTAAATTTTGGAATCGTTACTACCGATAACAGCAGCTATATTACAGGGTTTCTTGAAAAACCGGCCAGAGGCGAAGTTTTCAGCGATACAATCAATACCGGAATTTATGTGCTCGAACCGGAAGTATTTAACCATATTAAACATGACAGACCCAGCGATTTTAGCCGTGATCTTTTCCCTGAACTGCTGGATAAAGGTTATCCTCTTGTTGGATATACCTCATATGATTACTGGTCCGATGTAGGCACCGTTGAATCTTACATAAACACTCACTGTGATATTTTTAACCGGAAAACTGAATCGATCCCGGGGAAAAACAAATACAGAGATAATGTTATTATCGGCCGGTCGACAGTAATTGAACCGACAGCTAAAATAAACAGCCCCTGCCTTATAGGAAGCAACTGCTATATTGGGCACGGCGCTGTAATAGACAGCTATTCGGTTATTGGAAACAATTGTTTTATTGAGGATCAGACTTCAATCAAAAGAAGCATTTTAATGAACAACTGCTCAATTGGCCGCGGTTGTGAGCTCAGGGGCAGCATTCTCGGCAATAAGGTCCGTTTCATGCACTATGTTTCCTGCTATGAAAATGCTCTGGTCGGGGATGAATGCGTTGTCCATGAACGTTCTATCATTAAGCCGAATATAAGAATATGGCCCGGGAAAATTGTCGGTTCGCTGTCGGTTGTTGACAGGAACATCGTTTGGGTATCCCGATATAAGCCCGAGTTGTTTAACCAGGACGGCCTCACCGGAATCGTTAATGTAGACATAACGCCGGAATTTGCTTCCAGGCTTGGCTCGGCATATGGATCGGTTATGGGTCAGGGAACGAGTATTGTTGTTTCATCCGATGATTCGAATGCTTCGAGTCTTTTCAAATACGCTTTTATTTCCGGATTAATGTCGGTTGGAATAAAGGTCAATAACATAAGTGAAGTTCCTGTTCCTCTGTCAAGGCACGCAGTCCGCATGCTTCACGCTGCCGGCGGCGTGCATGTGAGAAGAAGCAGCGAATCCGGGGATAAGCTTGAAATAGACTTTTTTGATGAAAATGGAGCCAATGCCGACAGTTCCGTAGCAAAAAACATTGAAAGCGTTTTTTACAAGGAGGATTTTCTACGGTGCCGCGCCCAGGCGATTCTTGATATAAACAACATCAGCAGTTTTACAAATTATTATCTTAGTAATCTGCTCGGAAAGATAGATATCGGATGCATACGGAGAAAAAAGTGCCCGTCCGTTTTAATAGCATCTAACGGTGAATCAATGCTTTCATTTATTCGCAGTATTTTTGAAGGACTTGGTATCACAATGGGAGGTGAAATGCTTGTCCACCAGATGGATCCTAAAAATATCCGAAACGTTGACCATTTTCTGCACGCGGATTTGACCGCTTTTATTGACTGCAACGGTGAAAAGCTTGTACTTATTTGTCCGGGCGGAAAAGTAATAGACGGAAACCTCTTTTTTCTGTTTACGTCGTACATACTGCTCAGAAGCGTTCCGGGATGCAGCATTGTTTCACCGCTGAACATGACTTCTGCGCTTGAACGCGTGGCAAATAAATACGGCGGAGCGGTTAAGCGGGTAAAAGCGTCAAAACACGCAGTTTTGAAAGAACTTATGAAAACAGACATATACTCCGGCAGCATCAACCAGTATATGCTGCAGTATGATGCGGCAGCCTCGCTGGCAAAAATCATTGAATATATGTGCAGGCACCAAACCACGCTGGAAAATATATTAAAGTTTCTGCCATCATATCATCTCGTGCATAAATCGGTTCTGTGTCCGTTTGACAATATAGGGAAAGTCATGCGTATTGTTCTTTCGGAAGACAATACCGCTAAACAGCTTTATGACGGAATAAGAATAAGTTTTAAAAATTCATGGGTTCTTATTGTTCCCGATGCCAACAAACCGCTTCTTCATATTTATACGGAAGGAAATACCGGCCGCGAGGCGGTAAAGCTTATGGAAAAATACATAAACAAAATAAAAAAACTTATTCGTTACTGTTCAGGCGAACAAAAATCTTAGGGGAACTACTGAAGCTATTGTTTCGGTTATTGACAATAGCTTAAAAAGCAACATTTGCAATTTTATCCTTGCCTGTTTTATTTTTTTTCATTACAATATGTTTAACCGTATGATTGGTCCATTCGAATCGTCAGAACCAAACATCCTGCGGCAAAACAGCATATTTTTGAAAGGGATGGTATTAATGGCGCTGCCATTCAGAGATGTTATCGACAAAATATCACCTTATGTTCCAGGAAAGCCTATAAGCGATGTCCAAAGGGAGCTGGGGCTTACAAATGTTATTAAACTGGCTTCAAATGAAAATCCTTTCGGCTGTTCTCCAAAAGTAAAACAGGCTATAGCCGAAGGCTTGCCGGAAATAAACCTGTACCCCGACGGGAACGCGACGCTGCTGCGTGAAAGTCTCGCGAAGCATCACGGCCTTGATCCCGAGCAGTTTGTTTTCGGGGCGGGTTCAAATGAAATAATATCGTTTATCGCACAGCTTTTTTTAGATCCGGGCGATGAATCGATCTATCCCGAGCCTTCGTTCGTATGGTACGACACAGCGGTAAAGGCTGCAGGCGCCACACCGGTTATAATACCTTTAAAGGATTTTACAATCGACCTTGACGCAATGAAAAACGCGATAACCGAAAAAACGAGAATAATATGGATTTGCAACCCTAACAACCCCACCGGAACAATTATTACCGGCGCGCAGCAGGAAGAATTCCTCGACGCGGCGCCTCCAAACGTGGTTGTTGCTCTCGACGAAGCATATTACGAGTACGCAAAAGGAGAAGACTACCCGGAATCCGTTCCGCTTTTAAAGAAATACCCGAATATAATAGTGCTGCGCACTTTCTCTAAAGCTTACGGCCTTGCGTCTTTAAGGGTAGGGTATGGGATGGCTTCCCCCGAAATTATATCTTACCTGAACAGGCTCCGCCCGCCGTTTAACATTAATACGCTTGCCCAGAAAGCCGCAATTGCGGCTTTGGAAGATCAAAGCTTTGTCCGTCATGCCGTATCCGAAACCAAAAAAGGGCTGCTCGCTCTATACGACGCGTTTGATAAGCTCGGTCTTAAATATGTTAAATCGCATGCAAACTTTATATGGGTTGAAACGCCGTACCAATCCGGTGAAATTTTTCAAATGCTTCTTAGAAAAGGCGTAATTGTAAGGCCGTTCATGAAAAACTGGCTTAGGATCACCGCAGGAACGGAAGAGGAAAACAGGATATTGGTCAAGTCACTCGAAGAAATACTTTGAATTATAAAAGAGGCTCATTTTTGAGCCTCTTAATATGTATTAAGAACAGCTTCGGCAAAAATAAGATCTTCAGGCGTCGTTATTTTAATATTTTTATAACTGCCCATTATCATGCGGACGGGATAGCCTAAACGCTCAACAAGCACAGAATCGTCCGTTCCGCTAAACCCCTCCGCAGCGGCATTTTTATGAGCTTTCAGGATGATTTCCTTTCTAAAGGTCTGGGGCGTTTGTATACTCCACAGCCTGGAACGGTCAAGCGTTTTTTCAATTACTCCGTCACTGCCGGTCTTCTTTATCGTATCCTTTACCGGAACACCGGTACAGGCAGCCCCTGTCTCATAAGCAGCCGTTATTGTATTTAATATAATTTCGGGTGTTATAAGGGGCCTTGCACCGTCATGAATACAAACCACAGCCGACTCTTCCGAAACCGCCTGCAGCCCGTTGTATACGGAAGCCTGCCTGTCGCTTCCCCCATGTACTACGGCAGTTATTTTAGAGTATTTATAACGGCTCAGGATGCAATCTTCAAAAACAGAATGATCTTCGCTGCTAATTACAACTATTATTTCGGAAATGAGATTTGTTTTTTCAAAAGCTTCTATTGTATGTGCAATTACAGGTTTGCCGGCAACCATCATATATTGTTTGCTGACACCTGCGTTCATCCGCGTAGATTTTCCTGCAGCGGCAATTATGGCCGAAACCCTTGTAAATTTACTCATAACTATTTCCTTATCAATATAAAACCGCGCATGAAATATTACTTAATGACAGACAGACCGGTTGATTTGGATTTTGCAAATATCATACGCCCCGCCGATGTTTGCAGAACACTTGTAACAACAACATCAATTTCGGAGCCTTTAAATTTCAAAGCGCCTTCAACAACCACCATTGTTCCGTCTTCCAGGTATCCTATACCCTGACCGTTCTCTTTTCCTTCACGGACAATTTTTACGGTCATTTCTTCGCCTGAAACAGCAAGAGGTTTAAGAGCATTTGAAAGATCATTTATATTAAGGATTGAAATTCCGTTAATTGAAGCGACTTTGTTCAGGTTATAGTCGTTTGTTATTATGCAAGCTTTTTCTTCTTTCGCGTACTGCATAAGCCTTTCATCAACTTCAACGGCAGGATCGTATTTTGTTTTTGCTATTTTTACAGGTATTCTTGAGTTTTGCTTGAGACTTTCCAAAACATCGAGACCTCTGCGCCCCTTGGCGCGGGTCACGTCATCATGGGAGTCTGCGAGGTGCCTTAATTCTTCCAATACAAAATCGGGGACAACAAGCTCGCCTTCCAGAAAACCTACCCTGCAGATATCAAGGACGCGCCCGTCAATAATAACGCTTGTATCAAGAACCTTACAGTTATAAGACCTGCGTTTTTTGTCCTCAATAATATTCTCATGCTTTTTTGACATCGCGAGAAATACGCCGCAGCTTCCAAATAATATATTTGCGACAATTGTAAGCGGAATGCCGATTATCTGGATTCTCATCAGGGCGATGGATAGAAGATTTGCAACAATAAGGCCGGCAATAAGGCCGGCAACACAAACCATAAGTTCATACAGCGTTAATGACTGCATAAACTTTTCCATTTTGTCCACAGACACTGCGGCAAAGCTTACAACTTTGCCTCCGAACAAAAGCATTAACATTCCGAATGTTACGGCAGTTGCCACCATGATGCCTATGCTCGTAAAGGAATTCAGGTTAATTCCTGCACTCTTCAGCACAAAATGGGCAACAGTAAAACCGGTCATTGCGCCGACTATCGCGAAAGCATACTTCATAACTTTATCTAACACTGATACCGTCTCCCTGGCATTATATTCAATAGGAATTTCACCTTTCTTCAATGTATACTTCACCTTTTTTCAATGTATATATATAATGGCGCATTTTTAAATATATTTGCCATGGGTTTCAAATACTAAAGCCCTATTTTGCAGTTAATCAATTCTTCAACTTCATCCGGATCCATACCTTCGGCAAGAACCAGCTCACTTATCAGGATCTGCTTGGCGCTGTTAAGCATTTTTCGTTCTCCCATCGATAAACCCTTTTGCTTCTCACGTATAATTAAATGTTTTACAACGTCGGCAACATCGAAAACATTACCGCTTTTAATTTTTATCATATTTTCACGATAACGTTTATTCCAGTTCGAAGGCTGCTCTTCAATAGTGCCTTCGAGAGAACGAAAAACCCTATCCGCAATCGATTTGTCAATAACTTCACGAATCCCTACATCATCTGCGCAATTTGTGGGAATCATAACCTTCATTTCGCCAACGGGCATTTTCATTACATAATATCTTTTCTTTTCGCCGAGAATCTCCTTTTCTTCGATGGATTCAATTATTCCGGCGCCGTGCATGGGATATACAATTTTATCTCCAATGTCAAACATGGCTACGCTCCTTTTGCACATTCATACCTCGGTTTTCACCTATTACACCCTCCGTTACGGAAAACCGGTAAAATATGCATGCAATCAGGAGATTTATACTTTACCCAAAATACCAAAAGCTGCCGGTATCATAAAAATGCCGCAGCCTTGGGCTTAATCCTGAAAAACGAGGAAATTCGCAATAAGCACTGTTGTCCTTATAGTATACTACAAGATGAATTAATTGTCAAAATCAGATAAATTGGGGAACGTAACGTATACCGCAAATTTTAGCTTTAAAGGCATTATTCTGTCGCTGCTGTCAGATGCGCATGAGTACAAGCTTTTCAAAAGTTTTTGCTTAAGCGGCTCAATTAAGCGGCCGCTAAAATGTAATGTTCTGTCGTTTTATGCGATCAAACTTAAGGCATTTATACCCGTTTTTGTTTGACAAAGCCTTGCAATTAAAATTATAATTGTATTATACAGTTGTTTCCATTAAGGCATTTTAACCTTTATGCCGGTTTACACAAATTAGGTCCGATTTAACGCAAAAGGGGTGTTAACGGTGACTGAACTAAAAGATACTGTCCTTGATGATTTTCAATATACTTCACAGGATTTGCTTATTCGCAATAAAAGCATACTTGATTTAATGACAAAAATAACCGACTCTTCTGCCAGAATTGCGAGAACTCTGGCTAAAGCAGTTACACAATGCGGCTGTGTACGGATTTATGCTGAAAAACAGGAAATTTCGGATATCACCAATCTTGATGATATGAAAGACCATATGCAATCTCATATAGAAGATTCATTATGTGAAAACTGCCGTGATCTTATGGAAAAAGACATCGGACGCAACCTTTTTTATCTGGCCGCTATTTGCAACACTCTTGACTTGAACCTGTATGACATTATTATAAAGGAGCTTAAACGGTTGAAGCTATTGGGGAAATACAGCCTTAGGTAAAGGAGGTATCAATGTGCGTAAAAATGATATTACAAAACAGTTTATAATTACTCCTGAGGCAGGAAAAAGGCTTATTGCAAAAGCTTTTGTTTATATCCCGGAAATACTCAGGGCATTAAAGAACCAGACCATTGTTATAGTTGCGGGAACAACGAACGGTTATGTTGCCGGGGAGCTTCTGAATCATATCGAGCAGTCCGGCGGGTTTAAAAGAGACCATTTCTATCGGGGGATTACGCGCCCTCCCCGCTATTCTTCCGAGAATACCGGGAAACCTGACAGTGAAGCTGAATTTCCCGGGGATGTCGTTATTGAAAAGGGAGTATGGCTTAAGGGAAAAACTATTTTTGATGTAAGCAGGAACCTTGAAAAGGGAGATGTCATAATAAAGGGCGCTAATGCTCTTGACGTTGTAAACCGTAAAGCCGCCGTTCTTATCGGTCATCCTGAGGGCGGAACTACATCGGTTGCGATAAGCGCGGTTATAGGAAAAAGAGTGGTATTATACATTCCTGTCGGCCTGGAAAAAAGAGTGCCCGGAAATCTCGATCTAATTGCCGAACGGATAAATTCTCCTAATGCGATCGGTCCAAGGCTGTTCCCAATCAGCGGAAATATCATTACCGAGCTCGACGCAATAAGGCTCATAACCGGCGCTTCTGCCGAAATTATTGCCGCAGGCGGTGTCTGCGGGGCGGAAGGGTGCTATTATGTCGCGGTGTCGGGCAGTGAAGAACAGGTTGAAAACGCGGAAGGTATCATTAAATCGGCGTATAATGCACCTGTCAGTTAAAACGGATTAATTGATATAATAATTGGATCAGAACAGGCAGCTTAACGCTTCCTCCACGGTTTTTACAAACAGAAGCTGTATTTCCCCCGTGATATTTACCCTGTCGTTTTGTTTTTGGTTGCCTGCCGGGAGGATGCATTTTTTAAAACCAAGCCGTTTCGCTTCGATTATTCTTTTATCAATATGGCTTACAGCCCTGACCTCGCCCGTCAACCCCACTTCGCCTATTACAATCGTATCCGGATCAATAGGTTTGTTTTTAAAGCTTCCGGCGATACTCGATATGACGCCCAGATCGACGGCAGGTTCATCCAACCTTATTCCTCCGACGACATTGACGTATGCATCGAAATTGCCAAGCTGCATGCCTACCTTTTTTTCAAGCACCGCTATAAGCATTGAGAGACGGTTATAGTCAATTCCTGTCGCCATCCTGCGCGGCATTCCGAAGCTTGTCGGAGCAACAAGCGCCTGTATTTCCAGCAGCATCGGGCGGGTCCCTTCGATACTCGCCACAACGACGGAACCTGATTGGTTTTCCGCGCGCCCGCCAAGCATTGTCATGGATGGATTTTCTACCTCGATAAGCCCCTCCTGGCGCATTTCAAATATGCCGATTTCATTGGTTGAACCGAACCTGTTCTTTACAGACCGGAGAATACGGTAATTCTGATGGCGCTCTCCTTCAAAATACAGTACCGTGTCAACCATATGCTCTAAAACCCTGGGACCGGCTATTGCGCCTTCTTTTGTCACATGACCTGCTATAAAAACCGTTATTCCGGAGCCTTTTGCCATTACCATAAGCCGTCCTGCAACCTCACGGACCTGGCTCACGCTTCCGGGCGCCGATGTAAGTTCCTCGCTGTAAACCGTTTGAATTGAATCGAGTATGGCCGTCTGCGGCTTAACCTGTTCAATTATGTTTTCGATGATCTGAAAATTTGTTTCAGAGACCATAAATATATTTGGATTATTTACCGAAAGCCTTTCCGCCCTTAGTTTTATCTGCCTGACTGATTCCTCCCCTGATATGTAAAGAATTTTATGCGATTTCGGAAGCGCTCCGCACATCTGCATCAGAAGAGTCGATTTTCCTATTCCCGGGTCACCGCCTACAAGAACAATCGAAGCGGGAACGATACCTCCTCCAAGAACCCTGTCCAGCTCCGAAATGCCTGTCTTCTGCCTGTCCTCGGTATCCTTTGCAATGTCCGTTATTGGAACAGCTTTTTGTGTACCGCTTGTCGGAATCGGTTTTGGGCGGTTCTGCTGTTTCTCTTCAATAAGAGTATTCCACATATTGCACGAGGGACACTTTCCAAGCCATTTTCCCGTTTCATACCCGCATTCCGAACAAACAAATATCGTTCTTGTTTTCGTCAAGATATAGCCCCCTTTAAATTCTTTTTTTGCTGCAGTTACTGATTACTAAAAATATGTTTTCCGGCTTTTTTCATTAATCCCTTCAAAACGAGGACAAACATTGCATGCGAC
>DATCLI010000322.1:0-6927 GCA_036563955.1 Clostridia bacterium
GGGTATATTAAACGCTTTCGTAATATCCGTAAAAGTTTGTTCCGGTTTTCGTGATTCAAGAAAAGCGGAGGCAGCGGTATTTATATGAATAATTTGTCCGCTGCGGTTGAAGGCTATGATTCCGTCGGTCATATAATTTAAAATCAATTCAAATTTATTTTTTTCATTTGATATTTCATTGAGCATGCTTTTTAATTGACTTGCCATATAATTAAACGTACCAGTCAGTTTTCCGATTTCGTCGTCGGATTTCACTTCCAGAACCTTATCAAAATCCCCGGAAGTTATACTCTCCGCCTTTTTTGTAATATCTGTTATAGGTTTTGTAATGGTCCGGGAAAGCAAAAAGCCTATTATTACGGTTACCGCTACGGATAATATCATTCCAATAAGAATTACGTTATTGAATTCCTTAATAATGGATATCGCTTGCGAACGGTTATATTTGAAGAACAGGATATAATCACCGTCCAGCAAAGGCTGCCTTTTAACATAATCATAAAAATCGCCGCTTTGGGATTTCGTAACTGTCTTCTTTTCGCCTACGGCATTGCCGTTAATAACGGACATAAGGTTCTCTGACTTTAATATTTCATTCCTGAATTCAATTTTATCCTTTCCATACAATGCGTCCGAAGAATATATGATTTCCAGGGTGCTTGCGTTAAAGATTGTATAACTTTTTACTTCGCTTACAAGCTGGCTTAGTATTACCGGGTCGTCTTCAAGCCTTGAAATAAGCTCTTCTGCAGACATATTGCTGGTTATATTCAAGGTGGCATAATTGCGCGAAATCGTGCCCTTAAAATCATTATAAAAAATATCTTCCACTTTATAAGTCAGGAAAACCCATATTACAGACATCAATATGAAGGTGATCGTTGCAATAATTATTATAAGCCGCCATTGCAAACTTCTTAAAAACATCCTATCCCTCGTTGATCCAAGCTTCCGCCATTATAATCGAACGGATTAACAATAGGGTTTTTATTAAAGACAACGGAAAAAATTGCATCTACCGCTCCGTTATAACGCCGGATTGAAATAATAACCGACGCCTCGTTTAGTCAATATATATTCAGGTTTACTCGGCATTTTCTCCAGTTTTTCCCTCAGTCTTCTTACCGTAACATCTACCGTACGCACATCGCCGTAATATTCATATCCCCAGACCTTTTCCAGCAGGCTTTCCCTTGAAAAAATCTGTCCTCTTTGAGCGGCAAGAAACTTCACAAGTTCGAATTCCCTAAGCGTCAATTCAATAATTTCATCGCCTCGTTTTATTTCATAACGGTTAATATCGATTGTCAAATCGCCGCATTTCAATATTTCTCCCTGCGTTTTCTGCACATCTTCCGACATCCTGCGCAGGTTGGCTTTAACTCTCGCCATTAATTCACGAGGGCTGAACGGTTTTGTAATATAATCATCCGCACCGAGTTCCAGCCCCAGAACCTTGTCTACTTCTTCTTCCCTGGCCGTCAGCATAAGTATCGGCGTATTCATTGTCTGTCTTATTTTCTTGCATACCGTGAAACCATCATATTCCGGCAGCATGATATCTAAGAGGATCAGATCCGGATTCTCCCGCTCAACCATTTCCAGAGCTTGTTTTCCGTCATATGCTTCAATCGTTTCAAATCCTTCTTTATTCAAATTAAATTTTAGGATATCAACAATATTTTTTTCATCGTCAACTATAAGTATTTTTCTTTTCATCACACTCACCCTCTTTTTTATATTTTTTTGTTTTAACCACGGATATAATTGGTATTAAAATTATTAACAATCATTCTTTATTATTAATCGCCTTGTTAAGCCTTCCGGTTAAACTTAATTACACGGCATTCTATTTATTAACTTTAATTAATGCAAGAACAGAAGTCCGCAGTAAGGAATCTGTGATCTCCGCTTAATCATATTATAACAGAATTAAAAATTTTTTATAGTGTTTACCGCATTTTTCGGCATTAGGGGGAGAGTGCATGAAAAGGCGTATCATTTATCTTGCTATAAAGTGTATCAAAATTGTAATGAACACCTTACTACGAGTGAACCATTATGATCTCAGCCGCCCTGCGGTGCAAAACTGCAGCATTCTGCTTGATAAATACATCAGCAAGTATCAAAAGCTTATTTATAAGCCTGCGCTTCGTGCGTTTTCTATTCATAACGAAGAGCTTCTATGGGATCCAAATCAGCCGCCTTTTTAGCGGGATATACTCCAAAGATTAAACCAAGCACTACCGACATTGTAAACGAAATAATAATTGTAGGTACGTCCACAGCCGGCGGTATCTTTATTAAGCCCGAAAGAACATTCCCGGCAATAACTCCTATTATTATCCCGATTATTCCCGCAAAACCTGTCATAATTACGGATTCCATAAGAAATTGCATTACAATGTCTCTCTTCTTCGCTCCAAGGGCTTTACGTATGCCAATTTCCCTTATTCTTTCCGTGACCGATACAAGGAGTATGTTTATTATGCCTATTCCGCCCACAATTAATGTAATAACGGCTATTACAAGCAAAGCTGAAGTAACTACCCCAATCACGCTGGAGAACATTTTCTGAACATCTTCCATTGTTTGAAGCATGTATATATCTTCTTTCCTGTGTGCTCTTTCCAAAAGCTTTAAAACCTTGTTTCCCACAGTTCTTACATCGGCGTCGGGGCTAACTGAAAACATTATTGTATCAAGCCTTTTATAGTTTGTTATCGACTGAACTGTCCGGATAGGCATATAAACCACAGCCGGTGCGTATTCATTATCCATCATTCCGCTGAATAAATCGTCACCTGTTTTTATTACGCCTATTACCTTTACCTTTAAATTATACCTGTTTAAAGTTAAATTCAGTTCTTCGCCGACAATATCCGTTTTATTGAAGTAGCGTTTCGCAAAAGCTTCGTCTACAACTACAACCGGCGCTCTGGCGGTATCGTCAAAGCTGTTTATAAACCTTCCCGCTGCCATGTCAATTACCGAAAAGTTCTTATACTGGGCGGTCACTTCACAAATTAAAGCCTGTCTTGTTTTGTTCCCTATTCTGAATTGACCGGACCACTGCCCTATCGTTGTAATATTCTTAATTTCAGGGACATTGTTGATAAGAAGATCAATATCATCAAGAGTAAGCCATTCATTTCGTGTAATATCGGTCCCCTTATAATAAATATTAACAGTATTTGCCCCTATTTTTTCAAACTCGCTGATGATATAACTTTCAGTCGCGTTCCCAATAGCCATAATCGCGATAACCGAAAATACACCCATTACTATACCCAGCATGGTAAGCAGCGATCTCATTTTATTTGCTCTGAGACTGTCTAATGCCTGTTTAAATATCTCAAATAAAACCATATTCTACTCCAATATCTTTACTCTGTCTCCATCCTCAAGGCTTGGCTGCGGATCAATGACAACCTTGTCTCCTTCTTTCAAGCCATCTAATATTTCAACGAACATATCCGAATAAATACCCAATGTAACGTACTGTTTACGCACTGTCATTGTTTCCTCGTCAACCACCATTGCGTACTGGTCGCGGTTTTTGTCCTCCAAAAAGACACCGAACTCCGAAACAATAATATCTTCCTTTTTCTGCGTAATTATTTCACAATCAACATTCAATCCAGGCTTTAGCATATCCTTTCCGTCAAGAGGTTCAATTAAGACTTCTACAACCGTTTCCTGGCCGCTGGCACCCGCAGTAACCGTCGCAACCGGGGCAACCGATATAACTTTGCCTGAAAATTTTACATTATCGCCGAAAGCCTCGCCGGTTATCACAACATCCTGGCCGATAGCCAGATCCTTTGTGTTGTATTCATTTACAGACGCTGTTATATTTATATTCTCTGCGTCAATAATCGTAAAAGCAGGCTGACCGCTTCCCGTATAAGAGCCTTCGGTAACGTATATTTCCGTTACGTAACCGCTTATCGGAGCCTTTTCAAGGTTTTGAACCTTAATCAGCTTTTTTTCTATATCGGAAATCTGTAAACTTAAAAGTTCTATATTTTTTATCTGTGCCTGTATATCAAGACCATGACTGCTTATACCCGATTGATACGTTTTTTCGGCTGATTCAAGGTTAAGTACGGTATTCTCATAAGCTGTCTTTGCTTCTTTCATCGCACGCTCATATTGATCAAGCTGGTTTTTCGGTATTATACCTGTTTCAAAAAGTTTTTTCTGTTTCTCAAACTCACTGAGAGCAGTTTCATAATTTTCCCGGGCATTATCCGCTGCCTTTCTTGCAGAAGTCAGGTTAGTCTCAAGCGACAGCAGGTTTTGTCCGGATTCAAGCTTTTTCAACGTTATCGATTGGATCTCTTTTTGCATTTTCAGTTTGTCAATCTCATCTGCCAGTGTTTGCGTATCCAGTTGAATCAAACGATCCCCTTTATTTACATGATCATTCTTATTAACAAAGACTTCTAAAACCCGAAGCGGTGTATCAAAGAAAATCTGAACTTTATCTGCCTCCTCGACCTTTCCGCGAGCCTTTACATAGGAAAAGATACTGCCTCTTCCTATTTCGTTTACCTTAACGCCGACCGCTTTTCCGGAATAGAATGCTGAAGTGTTCGTACCGTCTTTGTTTTTGTTGATATTTAACACTACAAGGGTTGCAATAGCCGCAACAATCAAAATCCCGATAACAATTTTTTTCATTTAAAACTAGACTCCTTTTTTGTCCATATGCTTAATAAAATTTAAACAACAAAAGAAATATTATTTCTAACCCGGTATCTGTTTTTTTACAGAACCGGGCACATTTTCAAGCTGAGAAAATGCCTGGCAGCTGTTTTGCGCCAAGCGCTACATTAAACCTCCTAAAAGGCTGCTGGTTAAGCTTGTAAACCCTGCCGCAGCCAAAGTGAATAAAATAAATAAAACTGATGTGATAATGGCCGAATTTCTTTTCTTTACTCCGCCGATATAAACAAACCCCATTCCGTAAAGAACATATGCCCAAATATTAAATACCTCTATGTTAGTTAAGATGCCATATAAAAATACCCCCGTTGCTTCCTGATCAAGCAGCGACGAAACACTGGTTACATAGGTAGATATTGAACCGCCCATAAAATACACATACAATCCGTTTAAAACCATTCCGATAACAGGAATTATATTTATGTACGCCATCATTGAAAAGTATTTTTTCATACCCTTTTCACAATCTGCAAAACGGAATACTGCGTAAAATATCAGCGTAACAATCGCCCATGAAGCAATAACAGACAAAGGAGCAGTGACAGCAGATGAAATCATGCCGGTATTGACAAGAGATTCAAGCTGATCCGGGGTCATGCTCATCCCCATCTTCTGATATGTGTTATATGTAATGTCCAGCTGGATTTTCTTCGTCTGCTCCCATATCAAAAGATAGTAAGCTATTGAGCCGATACTTATAATGATCAGCGGAAACAATAGTGAAGGCTTTTCTCGTATAAAAAGGAAAAGCTTTTTGGGTGAAAAAAAGAGATTTCCCACCCTGGCAAAGATGTTCATTTTTTCCGGCGCCTTTTGTTCGCCATGAAAAATTTCCAAATCATCAATCATTTTTTTTACCTCCGGGTTTTACCCTATATTTTCCTGGTAAATAAGGTTTTGTTTTACCAATTCTTTAAGCATTTCATTCGCATCAAGGCTGTTTTCAACTTTTTCGTCCTCAATAACCATTCCGTCTCTGAAAGTTACGATTCTGTCGGTATGCTTAGCTATATCAGGTTCATGCGTAACCAATACTATAGTCACGCCTTCTCTGTTTAAAGCCTGAAAGATTGCCATGATTTCTTCACCTGATTTGCTGTCCAGGTTCCCTGTAGGTTCGTCGGCCAGAAGAATATCAGGGTTGTTTACAAGTGCCCTCGCAATAGCGACTCTCTGTCTTTGTCCTCCGGAAAGTTCATTTGGTTTATGGTCTTTCCTGTCGAGCAAGTCGACTTTTCTTAAAGCCTCAATAGCCCTTTCATGCCGTTGTTTTGTGTTAACACCGGCATAAATCATGGGAAGCTCAACATTTTTAAGAGCATTCATGCGCGGAAGCAGGTTAAACGTTTGAAAGACAAAGCCTATCCGTTCATTTCTTATCTTAGACAGTTCATAGTCGGAAAGCCCGGAAATATCAATCCCATTAAGAATATACCTGCCTTTTGTCATCCGATCAAGGCACCCTATTATATTCATGAGGGTGGATTTTCCCGAACCGGATGGTCCCATAACAGAAACAAATTCACCCTTTTTTACGCTGAAGGAAACCTCTCTCAAGGCAACAACGGAAATTGATCCGGTTTTATATACCTTCCAAAGGTTTTCCATATGTATCATTATATCACCTGTTCTCCCTTGACCCTGCATTGCGTTTTTCCCCTGTATAATCTAATAACTATGATAGCACTGCGATAAATATTTAACAATAAACATGAAAATATTCCCATGGTTTTATCATAACTCAGGGATAGTTATATATGATATAGTACGGCTTATCCTGGCATTAGTCTGTTGTTTAGCTGATTTATACATATTTCAAAAGAAAAATATTACTCTGTTAAAAATTTAATAATATCATCCACCGACGGGGGACATCCCGGCAAATATTTCTCAAAACATGAAGTACAATCGCCTACGCCAAGGATTCCCTTATATCCTCGGTATGCCTGCCCTATACATATCTGATCAGCAATATTTTCCGTAAAACCCGATTCGTCCAACTTTTCCAATGCATTTACAAGATTGCTGCAGCATGCGGAACATGCATCCGCCTGTTCTATCATATTCAAATATTTCTTTTCCTTTTGAACAATTTTGATATTTTCCGCTGCAGAAGAATCTTCATATATATTCACAATTTCGGTGTCATTTTCCAAAGTTTTGCCGATACCTTCGCTTTCCGCAAGCTTGATATAT
>DATCLI010000323.1:0-4900 GCA_036563955.1 Clostridia bacterium
TCTATGTCGGACTTTTCATCGTGGTTGCCTCTTGCCCTCGAACCTCCCAAAACTATGCCTGTAATACCCGGTATGCCTTCCAGTTCCCTGCTGATTTGACTTAAAATATTTTCTACCATCTTTGCCTCTGCCTTCATTTCATTTTAATATCATTTTCTGAAAACACGACCTGCCATATGTAAAGCTAACCTTATAACCATACTATATTCTCCTTATAACATAAACCAAATCAGCCGTCAAAACTCCCAACCACTGGACAACCGCAAACAAAAATATAGTTTCTATGGTATAAGAGGGGTCGCTCATAATCAATATCATAATTACCGGTATCATCAGAATAGACAATACTCCTGCAATTATTAGACTTTTACTAAGCATACCAAGCTGATATTCATCATATTTCTTTGTCCGCTTAAGAAGCATAAGCAACAATATTACAATGGTCAAAGTAATTATTACATATCCTATATATCTCATATTTCCTGCTTCTATAAAGTATGACCATCCATTCCAAAAATCTGATTGCAGGGTTCTCTTATTCGAAATCAACCGCAGGAACTCAATATGATTCGAAGTAAAAATAAAAAGAAAGGAATATATAGCAGACATAAAACCAACAAACAAAGCATTCACTGCTGGATTTTTCAAAAGATTCATTTTCGTTCACTCCCTTCAAAATCAAAAATATCTTCTATTGACATATTAAAAAATTTCGCCAAATCATATGCCAGCCAAATTGACGGGTCATATTTACCAGTTTCCATCGCATTAATGGCTTGCCTTGACACTCCTGCTTTTTCACCTAATTGTGCCTGGGTTAATCCATATTTTTCTCGAAGTTCTCTCACCTTGTTTTTCAAAAGTCAACCTCCCGCATGTAAAGTTAACCTTACATATATAATATATCTCAAAAAAACAGACGTGTCAAGTTAACCTTACACTGAAACTAATCTCTTTTGTCTGCAATAAAAACAAATCCCGCAGCAAATGAAGATTTCTTTGCATCTGCTGCGGGCTCTTGGAACGAACTTTTTTATAAGCGAACATCATTATCATGGAGCGTAGTTTATTTGTATTCTACATCTGCTGTGAGATTTTGAAACAAATTACTCAACCGTTACGGATTTTGCAAGGTTGCGCGGTTTATCCACGTCGTTGCCCTTGAGTACCGACATATAATAGGCAAAAAGCTGCATTGGCGTTATTACCGCAATCGGCGACAGAAACGGCTCCATATCCGGGATTGTTATAACAATATCCGCGAACTTTTCGACCATTAAGGCGTGTTTTTCCTGTGTAATTGCCATAACAACAGCCCCGCGCGCCTTTACTTCCTTTATGTTGCTGAGCATCTTGTCAAAAAGGCTCTCCTGCGTCAGCGGGCACACGACAAGCGTTCCTTCCTCTATAAGGGCTATTGTTCCATGCTTCAGTTCACCCCCCGCATACGCCTCCGAATGGATATACGATATCTCCTTAAGCTTGAGCGAGCCTTCCATTGAAAGCGCGTAGTCAAGGCTGCGGCCTATGAAAAAGATGCTTTTTGCGTTATAGCGCCGGGACGCGAATTTCTGTATTTTTTCCCTGTCGTTGACGATCTTTTCTATTAATGAAGGAATGCGGTTTAACTCGTTTATATATTTTTTCGCTTCGTCTCCCGAAATTGTTCCCCTTTTCATCGCAAAATCAATAGCGAAAAGATACATTGCCGATAGCTGCGTATTATATGCTTTTGTCGATGCAACGGCAATTTCGGGTCCGGCCCAGGTATAAAAGACATCATCCGATTCTCTTGCTATCGAACTTCCGACTACGTTTACCACCGATAATATCCTTGCGCCTCTTTTTCTTGCCTCCCGGAGAGCCATCAGTGAATCAAGAGTTTCACCGGACTGGCTGATTACTATTGCCAGATGGTTTTCATTAATTATGGGATCGCGGTACCGGAATTCCGAAGCCAATTCGGCCTCTACCGGTATGCGCGCAAGTTTTTCAATTGCGTACTTGCCGACAACGCCTGCATGATAAGCTGTTCCGCACGCGATTATATGTATCTTTTCGAGATTTGCCAAATAATCTTTTGTCAGGTTTATGCTGTCCAGTATAATTTTACTGTCCTTAAGGCGCGAAGACAGCGCTGATTTCACGGCCTGAGGCTCTTCGCATATCTCTTTGATCATGAAATGTTCGTATCCGCCTTTTTCAGCCGATGATATATCCCAGTCTACATGGAAAATATCCCTTTTCACGCTTTCGCCGAACACATTGTAGATTGATATGCCGTCTTTTTTAACACATGCTATTTCCTTGTCTTCAAGAATATATATATCCCTCGTGTATTTTAATATAGCGGGAATGTCCGAAGCTATGAAGTTTTCGTTCTTTCCAATCCCCACTATAAGCGGGCTGTCCTTGCGGGCGGCTATCAATTCATCCGGGTACCTCGTGCATATAACTCCCAACGCATATGAACCTTCAAGTTCATTAAGCGTCTTTATAACCGCTTTTAACAGGTCGCCTTCGTAATTGTACTCAACGAGCTGCGCGATAACTTCGGTATCGGTATCCGACCTGAAACAATAGCCTTTGCTCTGCAGAAATTCCTTAAGCTGCATATAGTTCTCTATTATACCGTTGTGGACTACGGCTATTATCCCGTTTTGACTCGCATGCGGATGTGAATTGACATCATTCGGCTCTCCGTGCGTAGCCCAGCGTGTATGCCCTATTCCTATCGTTCCATCGGGGCAATATGTTTTCAGCCTGTCTTCCAATACGCTTAACCGGCCTTTTGCCTTTACCACATTTATATCATTTTTCCCGTCGTATACCGCGACGCCGGCCGAATCATAACCGCGGTATTCAAGTTTTTTCAAACCTTCAATTAATATCGGTACAGCCTGTTTATTACCAATATATCCTACAATTCCACACATAAATATTCCCCTTTCGATTCAGGCACGAAATCTCCATAAACAGCCAAAAACAAACCAGATATCCTGACCAGGTTAAATAAAACCTGGACACAGCAATTAAACCCAATCAGGAAAATACCTGATGCCACGTAAGCATAAGCATTAATGGATTTTTCGCCTGATATAACAGATTGATTTAAGTATATGAATTGCAGAACAGCCACTTCAGCTTTTTCTGTTTTGCCGTTGCCGGCAGTTTTTGTTAAGCCTTAACGATGATGGCGCACCGGAAGGTTTCCGCCGAATATTTCGATAACCTCCTTCTCCTCGTCAACTTCCCGGGGATATTACCCTGAAAGTCCTGGCGCTTTTAACCGTCGTCTTAAGCCTTCCCTCCTTCCCGACGTGATTTATGCTCCGCAATGTATTTTATTTATCAGCCAAGCTTTTTTTCAATGAAAAAAGCCAGCTCCTCCGCCTTCTTCGTGATAAAATCCCGATCCTTGCCCTCGATCATAACCCTTACAAGCGGCTCTGTTCCGGACGGCCTTATTAATACCCTTCCTTCGCCGCTGAATATTTGTTCAAGTTTACGGCATTCCTGGGCGATTTCCGGATCATCCATGTATTTATACTTATTTTCATTTTTTACTTTTGCGTTTTTCAAAACCTGCGGGAATACTGCCATAACGGAGGCAAGCTCGGACAGGCTTTTCCCCGTTTTCTTCATTATCTGAACAAGCTGCAGCGCGGTCAGCTGCCCATCGCCCGTGGTGTTAAAGTCAAGCATTATTATATGGCCGGACTGTTCCCCTCCCAGTATATGACCGTTTTCGAGCATCCGTTCCAGAACATAGCGGTCTCCGACTTTTGTTTTTTCAAGAACAATATCATTTTCCCTGGCCATTAAATCAAACCCCAGATTGCTCATTACCGTGGCCACTATTGTATTATTGGCAAGCCTGTTGTGTTTTTTCATCTCAAGCCCGATAATAGCCATAATCATATCGCCGTCAACAATTCCGCCTTTTTCGTCAACCGCAAGGACCCTGTCGGCGTCACCGTCAAAAGCAAGCCCCAAATGACAGTTATTGTTTACGACAAACCCGGTCAGCATATCCATATGTGTTGAGCCGCAGTTTTTATTAATATTCAGGCCGTCGGGCTTGTTATTGATAATGAGAACCTCCGCTCCAAGATCACTGAAAACACGCGGAGCTGTTTCATATGCCGCGCCGTTTGCACAGTCAAGCGCTATTTTCAAGCCTTCGAAAGTGGTGTCAACGGTTTTCTTAAGGTATGAAACATAATCTTCCCTTGCGTCAGGTTTGTCAATTACATTGCCGACTCCGTCGCCCGGAAGTGTTGGCAGTGTTTCGGAATTGTCCAGTATTATTTTTTCTATGCGTTCTTCAATATCATCGGGTAATTTGTAGCCGCTCGAATTAAATATTTTAATACCGTTAAATTCGGCGGGATTATGCGATGCCGAAATAACAACACCGGCGTCTGCCGAATACTCGCGTATCAGGTATGCTACAGCGGGAGTCGATAAAACTCCGACGCAAATGGCTTTTGCTCCTGCGGAGCATATTCCGGCAGCAATAGCCTTTTCAAGCATGTCTCCGGATCTTCTTGTATCTTTGCCTATAATAATTTGAGGCGTGTGTTCAGCTTCTTCTGAAAGTACAAAAGCCGCAGCTTTCCCCAATTTAAAAGCAAGTTCGCATGTCAATTCAATGTTTGCCACACCGCGAACGCCATCTGTGCCAAATAATCTTCCCACAATAAACCTCCCAAAATCAGTTGATAGATTTGAATATTCCGTCTTTTTTCATACGGTTAAATTCTTTCAAAACATACTTTCATATGATATGTGTATGAATATCTTCTTTAATTGATAACCATATTGCAGAGCCGGAACGCTTCAGTTCTTTTTAAAAACCACCGTCCTGGAAACAGCGGTAATATATCTAAATATATAC
>DATCLI010000324.1:0-5746 GCA_036563955.1 Clostridia bacterium
GTATATATGTAAACTGATCATTGAAAAACACGGGGGGAGAATTTGGGCAAAAAGCAAACCCGGAATGGGAAGCATCTTCCACTTTACGATACCGTATCTTAAGAACTAGATAATATAACAATTAAAAACTTTATCAGTTCCTTTTTAAACGTTAGTCTATGGCTTTTTCAATAATCTATGATAAACCGGCATATCTTTGTTTGCTTTTGTCAATACCTCCAGTTTACCGGCACGAATCATTTCTTCTATACGTAATGCAATCCAGAAATCTCCGATCCCAAGTCGGTATTTGCCAAGTACTCGCCCGATAACCACTGCTTCCTGAAAATGTTCGCCTTCTGCTTCAATTTCGCGAAGGATAAAGTTATCATAGAAATCATCCGAAACACTTACCAAATGTCCATTCAGCACAGCCCTCAATGGCGCGTTTTCGGCTTGAAGCTTATGCCAATATGATGAACAACTTTGTATAAATGCCGGCAGCACAGGCTTTTGTAAGGCAAGATAGCGATGCCATTCTTCGGGAGCCACTTCACCCCAGCTGTTTTTGCGTACGATATTATCTTCTTTATCAGCTTCCCATTCCGGGAGTTTGACAATGAAAATCTGTCCGGCATGAACCCTCCATTGGTCCAACAGCCCAGTAAACCAATACAACCCGCATATTTCATCAGGCTGATCGCTGTACCAAATACGAAGGCTTTCTCCCTCTGCCGCACGTTCACGGACTTTTTCCAGATCTTCATTTGCCCTGCTGAATATTTCTTCCGCTGCTTTATAACCTATGTCGCCCGGATAAACATTGTATAACCGTTCCAATGTTTGTTTTCTCTTAATACCGGGAAAATTTTCAGAAATGTCTCCGATGCTCAGCACTAAACTGAATCCATATATGTCTGTAGTTTTTCCGCCCAATGGAGCAGCACTCTCCCACGCCGCGCGTGCCTTTTCCTTCGCTTCCTGTATGGCTTTTTTAACTTCCTTTTTGGTTGGCTTACTTCCATCATTGCGGCTAATAAAAACACCAACAGATCCTTCCTGATATTTACCTTTCCCGTAGTTCTGTGCAAATTTAAGACTTCCACAGGCGCTTTCGCTGAACAGTATATCAATCATATCAGTTTTCCTCCATGTCCCCGGCTTTAGCTTTCTGACTGCAGATGCCGGTGATTTTAATCATTATCGGCCGCACAGGATTTAAACTCCGATATGAAGTCGTCTGTCAAATAATCTCCTGCAAGTTCCAAACAAACAATAATGTTTAACGCCCACTGTGAGATGGTATTGGTTGAAATCCAGGGAATTTCACAAACCGGTTTAAAATATGCGGTCTTTTCCACTTCAAATTTTTCTATCCGGAAAGGTTTATGATATCCGCTGCCTTTACCCGATAAAATTTCCCATACCTTTCTTCCCAGCTTATGATCCTTTTTTCTCTTTGCGGCAAATGCCAGCATTGAAGCTGAAAATATTGGGAAAGAAAAGCCATCGCCGGATACTGCTCCGTTCGTGCGTGCTATTTTTTCTTCGCGTGGCAGATTATAAAACTCCCCATATTCCGCGAGCATTTCATCCCATTCCCGGTCTTCAATAATATAAGAAAGCTCCATCCATATTTGCGGACCGCCCATGCAGATTACCAGATGTGAACCGGTACCGCGTTCTTCTTTCGGATGTATTAATTCTCCCGTTTCGGGGTTATATCCGAAAACAGTTCCCCCGTACAGGTGATATGGCATATTTTTCAGACATTGGATACCCTTAATAATTTTATCCCTGTAATTTTTATCTTCATAACGTTCCCACTGTGTCAGCCAGTTTGAGCAAAAAGCCGCCCAATCCGGTCCGCTCCGGACGTGAGTCGGATATTCTTCCTTCGGATAATATGCACGCATCGGATCCAGATTAACAGCAGCAAAATCCGCATCTTTAACCTCATCCAGCACATCTCCGGTCCGTTCATCACAAGTCAGGTAAAAATAAAAACGATGATGGCCCGCCATACTGATTCTTGCTTCCTTGCACCCACAGCCCCAATGAAGCACATTATGCCGGGAACCAAGGCCTTTATACTCACCGATGTGGTATACATCCACATCCATCGTGTGCCGGCTCATTGCTTCAGCCATGCGAAAAATATCACTCCGTCCTGTTCGGAGAAAACTGTACCACAGCCAGTAAGTAGGGACAAGCTCGGTATTCTGCCACGCATAGCCACCCATATCATATTTCCAGCTATGCCTTACGGCATCATATGAATGCATGATATCGCCGTAATCCCAGAACCCATACCATTGACGCTGCTCTATCTCATCCTGGTAAAATGAAATTGCCTGTTCCAACTGGTTTTCAATAAACCTTTCAACATCTGTGGAATAATGTGCAAGACTCCAGACGCCGAACGCCTTGACCCCGTGATAGTATTCCGGTGTACATACCAAAAGCCCGGGAGAATCAAGCAGGGTTTTAAGTTCTGATAATTCCGCCGATTCGGGTGTTTTATCATAAGGACAAAGGATAATTTCACTCGTATTCGCAATGCCGTAAGGCGTGCTTCGTAATTCTTCAGAACCTTCATAATGGCTTTCTACATGAGTTATTGTGTCATAATGCCGCAAATCCATTGGCTGTGCGTCATAGGACCAGAACCATAGTGTTAAGGATGCATCTTCCTTTTTCATACCGTGTATCTCAATTGATGCAGGGTATTTCTGCCAAAAATTACGTATCCCCGCAGCGAGTCCGCCGTGCTCTCCACCTATATATGCAAGACCGCATGATCTTCGTCCGCTGCCTGCATGTACCCAGCAGCAACCTTCCTGAGTCCTTTTTTCAATCCTGTAGCTTTCATTTGTAATCTGTACCAGCTTGTAACTGTCCCATGCTGTTATTGTTTCAAGCCTGCTTATAATTTCCGGATTGTTATCCAGTGAAACAACCTCTCCCCTAATCTGCTTTTTGTAAATTTCTACAGGAATCCGTGGCTTCCACGCAGATAAAAGCTGTACGGCTTCTGAAAAGAAACCTGTATCACCTGATAACCTGACATGTCGGTTATAATACTCACCTTTCAAAGGAACATTAAAAGTTATTCCCAGGCCTTTAATATAATCTGACTCTTTATCGCCGTCATAAACAAAACTATGGACAATCCGCACATAATGCTGCCCTTTGTAAAAATAAAAACGAAGCGTAAAAGGAAGCCATCGGCGGGTTCCCGCAAGAGATTCATGCTTTCCCGAAACCTTTACGACACAGCGAATAGGCCCCCTTTGTTCCATAACAGCTTCGGTCACAACACTTTCAAATTTTTCTTCGCGAAGCTGCATATTTCCCGTCTTGCCTGATCTTTCCTCTCGTATGCATACAAGCTTACCGTTTTTGCAATGAACATGACTGCCCATCGAAATTGAATCGATAATATTCGTCCCTGATTTATTTATCTGGAAAATAATCACACCTGTATCAATTGCAATTCCGGTTTCGCTTTCTTTAATCTGTATGCCTTCCTCCTGCTTTACAGCAGTTCCTTTTTTTAAATAAAACCTTTTTGTGTTTTGCATTAAAGAAATGGCATGTCCGGTCCATTTTACCGTTCCATCCGGCCAATATGCCTGGTGCCAGCTTTGAACAGGAACAGGCTCACCCTGGTCATCTATCAAAATAATATCCTCGTTTCTCTTCAAAGCCCCTTTTTCCCACGGAACTCCCCATGCAACCCCCTGAGGGGAGACCGTGTTTTCTTCCAGCCACCTTAATTCGACAGCTTGTTTCATTTGTATCCACTCCTTTTATTTACCAGGCAAATTCCTAATCTTGATTGTGAAAGGACCAGAGCTAAAATATATAAAAGAGTTAATCTTTCGGTAAAAGAAATGCGAGGCTGAATACCTGAGCCCTATTACCTGTCTGATGATACTTCCACATTAGGCAGTAATGCTTTGACTCTATCTATTAATGGAGTCCCCTGTTCCGACGGATCACGCCGGTAATCCGGAACAATTACTTTTTGCAGCGTTGAAATTTTTGTAAGCGGAGTCAGATCGCAATCATTCGGTAATTCAAGCTCCAATATCTCCAAATTCAGTGAAGCTATCGCAGAAATATCGCGGCAATTGGGAGCAAGCAAATCAAGCTTGGTAAGATTAGTAAGCGCTTCTATACCTGTAATATCTGTTAAACCATATGCGTGCAAACGGAGACTGTTTAGTGATTTCAGCTGCCTTATTATCTGGAAGATCTCATCATCGCAGGAAGTCTCAAGATATTCAAGCTGCAGCCTGGTTAATATACTATAATCGATGTTTTCTACATTAACAAGATGCATACTCTTAAGTTCAGGCATCCCTGCGAATACATTTAAATCGACAGTATTTATTTGACTTATACTGACAGAAGATAGTTTTCTCAGCCCGCGTAAAGCTTCAGCAGATGCCAGTTGCTCATTATTATTCAATGATACATACTCCAATTCAATAAGCATGGAAATTGGAGATATGTCCGTGATATTATTGTATCCAAGTTCGAGCCACTCAAGCGCAATCAACCCGGAGATCGGCGAGATATCGGAAATATTATCCGCTACAAGTTCTAAGTTTTCAAGCCTTTTTAGCCAATCAATCGTTTCGGTATCTTCGAGTGCGGAAATCGACAGGTTTTCCTGATAATTGACAGTTAATTCTTTAAGGCTGGTGAAGTGTTCCAAATCAGCCAATGACCTTATCTTCCCGGTCTTGCTTCCCTCTCTGCCGTCCCTAAGCTGAAATCCATCGCTCCAGTAAGATGCGGCAAGATTTTCTCCGTCCTTCTCAATTATCTCACCCCAGATTTCGATCTTTTTGATTAGTTTAACATCGTCATAATGAATATCGCCGCCGGGTTTGCCAAGATACTCACGGATCAGCCGTTCAAACTCCGCATCCTTCCATTGTATGACATAATCATCACGGAACTTTATAGTAGTTGCTTCAACGATACCGAGTTTCCGGCCAATGATCTCATCACCCGTTTCGTTATATATCCGCTGAAGGGTTTCCATTGCCTTATCGTGCCAGCCTTCTGCATCATAGGCTTCCGCAATGGCTATATATCCCTCAGTGATCGACTTTTCAACACCTTCAAGGGCGTGTGCAAGATTTGCGTTACCAGTCGCTTCAACACCTGCCTTGAGCAAATCAACGGCTTCCTGCTGCCTGCCAAGGTGCAGATATGCATCTGCGCCGCCCAGGTAGGCACGAACATTCATCGGTTCAATCTCAATAATCTTCGTAAATTGCAGTATAGCTTCTTCATAATTGAGATCAAACAAATATTTCTCTCCGAGATCGAGCATTTCTGCCACGGCATAAGCCGGCTTTGCCCGCCCTTGTGTTAAATATATTACGGCACCTGCTATGACAGCTATTGCAATGACTGCTGCTGCAATAATAATGATGCTCTTATTCATACTCTCATCCCTTTGCTCAATCGCACTAAATCTACCATAGATTAGCACATTTAAATAAAGAAATCAAGAATCCAACGCGATATAACGGTTTTTGTGAAAGTGTTCAAATTGACGTTTTCCCAATATTCATGGACAGGCTCAAGCGGCAGAATAAAGATTATTACAGTAAATTATATCAAAAAAAATTTATATATTTGTAACAGAATCAATTGACTAATTGTACAGTGCTTGTATCATAAGTATGTAATTGTTATAATGATATAAAATATTATTCAGCTTTTGGCGCATAGGAGGTTATTG
>DATCLI010000325.1:0-2767 GCA_036563955.1 Clostridia bacterium
ATATATATGGAGCTAACCGGTATTTTCTATTTTGCCTGACATCTCTGACTACGCCGTAAAATATAAGTGACGAGTAAAAATATTACTGTTTTCCGAATATTGACGCTAGCCTCGCATTTTCCGGGAGGGATCTTTTTGCCAAAGTGTGCCGTCAGGGTTCATAAAAAAATTCTTCTTATTGTTATTCTGATGCTTCTTACTGCTGATATGGCAGGATGTAAAGCTGCACGCGCAAACGGCAGCAAAAAGGTTTATGACGGCGATTATTCAATAATGGCTCAGCCTGTTGAAATGAAGCTCGTGCTTGGGTATTCGGAAGAATCTCCGTCAAAAGACAACCTCGTGATAAATGAGCTTAATAAGCTGGCTAATGCCAATATACAAATAGAGTGGACTCCGATGGTCTCATACAATGATAAATTCAATGTTTTAATGGCCTCGAACGAGCATCCCGATGTTCTTCTCGTTCCGGATGTTAAAAACGCCGTGTTCGTAGATGGAATAAATGCGGGAATGTTTTGGGAGCTTACCGGTTATTTGCGGGAATATTCGGAGTTAAGTCAAATAAAACCGCTGCTTTTGAAAAATGCTTCTGTAGAAGGGAAACTGTATATAATCCCAAGAGAGAGGGCGCTGAAAAGAAAAATGGTCGTTTACAGGTCGGACTGGGCGAAAGAAGCAGGTCTCGGTGCTCCCGATACCATAGACGGGATATACAATATGGCAAAGGAGTTCGCGCACGGCGATTTTGACCGGAATATGCAAAATGATACAATAGGGTTTGCACTGGGGACGGTTAATAACGAGATTGACTGCTTCGATGCGCTCGTTGTGGCCTTTGGGGGTTTCAACAGGTGGGGGATTAAGGATGGAAAAGTCATACCTTCATTTATGACCGAAGAGTACTTGGAAACAATGAACTGGCTCAGAAAAATGTTTGAGGAAGGTTTGATTAGCCCCGACTTTGCAATTACAAAAACGACACAGATTGTACCGGATTTCGTAGACAAGGAGAAAACGGGCCTTTGGCTCAGCTATAAGCTGCCTAACCGTTCCGACCCGGTCATTGTGGCTAAACAAAAAGAAGACCCGACGATAACGCGTGAAGACGTTTTCGAATTTGCTTTTCTTAAAGGCCCCGACGGGAAGGAAAGAATAGCAGCGGAAACCGGAATAGCTGGCGGGTTTGCGTTTTCAAAGCGGGCTGTTAAGGACGAGCCAAGGTTAAGAGAGCTTTTAAGCGTTTTTAATATGATACAAAGCCGCGAGGGTCAAATACTTATAAACAACGGCGTCCCGAATGTCCACTTTGAACTCGTTGAAAACAAGTATGCAAAGGCTATAGATCCTGTCGTTTTTAATAAGGAAGTAAGCCCTGTAGGTCAGCTCGGCACGAGCGGCGGAAAAGCATATATCATTGCCGATGACGAAATCACAGTAAGGCTTGACAATGCAAGGAGGACTTTTGAGGAAAGCAGTATGATATCCGATATAACAGCTCCGCTCGCTTCAACTTCTTACAGCTCAAACAGCATGAATCTGCTTAAAATAATAAGCGAAGCCCAGTTTAATTACATTATGGGCAAGATTGACGAAAATGGGTGGCAAAAAGCGCTTGAAGACTGGATGGATGCAGGGGGAGCTTCCGCAATAAAGGAATTCACCGCAGCGTATAATATGGAAAACAAATAACTGTTTAAAAAGGCTCTTCCGGTTTAGAATCCATCAACTGTTCTATTTTATCTCTCTCCATCGCCTCAAGTTTATTTATTAAAGCAGACAGAATAAATTTGCTTTTGTCATCAATATTCTCTATAGCCAGGCCGTAAACTTTTTTCGACCACCGGTTGCAAATCCATCTGACAGTGCATTGAGCATTAATAAAATTCGAATTGGGGCTGCATACACAAACCTCGACAGTATCACGCTGTTTCAGTCTGCAGTTTGTTATGATGCAAAGCCCGGATAATGAAATATTTAAAACAACGCCGTAATGTTCTTTCAGTTTTTCGTTTTCGGAGATAGTAGCGCATAACAGTACATTATATCTTTTATGTCTTCTTTCATTATTAATTGTTTTATAGTCATTTACCTTCAGGACAATAGTACCGGAAATGAATTTTATATTGTAGACCGCAGCCTTCATGAGGTAAATGCTGTTTTCAATAATAACCAGACATTTAAGGATATCCCCGGTCATTATTGCCGGATTAAGAAATTGTTCTATCTGTTTTACCTCGATAAATCTTCCGTGAACATTCATCACTATTGATTTTGACCACATATCCTGATCTTTTCGTTTGATTTCAATAGCGGCACATACAGGTATTATTTTCTCCAGCCGGATTTCTTTCTTCATTAAAACTTCCCCCTGCCTTAACGCAGCAAAAGCTTGCCGTTCTCCAACCTTGCATAAATCATTTTTTCTTCCGAAAAAAAGGTGTGTGATATACTTCCTATTTTAATGGTTGTATCCATATATGCCGTCCGGATGCGGATGAAGCTGTCTTCAGGCACTGCTAACAATATTTTTGAGCCTCTTTTTGATCCCGAGATATTTACTTCGATTCCTTTTTCCGCCTTTATCTGTCCCCCGCGCACATATCCGGCTACATATACTTCCCCCCTGGAGTACAAAGATGAATTTACGATTCCCCTGCCGAGGACTCTTATGTTTCCAAGCGCCGTAATATTGCAGTTTAAAATCGTGGACAGCGTTATATCGCCTTTTATTGGCGTTTGTTTTTTTGTTGAAAAGAGCGTTTTC
>DATCLI010000326.1:0-7276 GCA_036563955.1 Clostridia bacterium
CTATATAGCTTATAGGAAGCAGGAATTAAAGCTTGAAATGACCCCGAATGCTTGTGGAATTTCCGTCAGCCCTTACGGAAAGGAGTGCTTTTATGGACGATAAAACGAGAGAACAACTGCTTGTTGAATTATCGGAGGTACAGAAACTATTGGAAGAGAAAACAGAATTGCGCGGAAAAATAATAAAAAACTTACAAACGCTTATCGCTAATAATGGATTGTTTTCTCAAATCATAGATTTTTTCCCTTACCCGATTGCCATATTTATGCCGGATTATGAACTGGCTATGGTGAATGACGCTTTTGTTGAGATAACAAAAGTGAAGCCGGAACGCATACTTCAATACAAAATTGAGGATGCGCAGTTGGTTACAGCTATTTTACAGGTCTTTAAAGGGGATACCTTTTTCCTCGAGGAATTAAAAAGCCCATTTTCCATGTTTCCGGGGATTAAACTGAAGAATGAGATAAAAACCAAAACTTTCAGGAAAGCGGTTGTTTTTCCTGTTTTGGCCGATGACAATAAAATTACCCACGGCGTAATTGTGTATATGCCGTGAATGGATTTGCGTTTTCAACAAATTTTTTCTTTTTTTGGGGAGGAATCTCCATGTTTTTATAATTACAATCAAACTGTTTGTTTTGCTTCGCAGAACTGCTCTCAAAAATGCCCCGGGTGTGTTGAAACTGTTCAGGCAGTTTTTTTTATTTGTTTTTTTGATATACTACTTGACAAATAATATTATACATTGTATAGTATTGTTAAAATGATATACAGGGTGAGGGAAATGGAGTCATATATATTCATAACCGGCGCTACGGGAGGGTTAGGCAAGGCATTTGCAGTGGAATGCGCCGACCGTGGATGGAATTTATTTTTAACGGATGTTTCGGAACCATCTTTGATTCATCTCGCAGACGGACTTAAGACAGCATACGGTATAAAGGTTTTATATTTCCCCAGCGATCTTACCGATGCGGACTCCAGGGCGCGGCTTATTGAAGGGATGTCAGCTCGAAGGATATGTTTTGACGGACTGATAAATGTTGCGGGACTGGATTTCGAAGGAAACTTTTTCGATAGAACGAAAGAACAGATCCAAACATTAATACGGCTGAATGTGGAAGCAAATCTGGAAATCACCCATGAGCTTCTGAAACTCAGGAATAAAGAAAGGACATTCAGAATTATAAACGTGGCAAGCCTTGCCGCTTTTTATCCGATGCCTGTTAAAGCGATGTATTCAGCTTCTAAACGGTTCCTGCTGAATTTTTCAATAGCTTTAAGGGAAGAACTGCGTCCGATGAATTGTACGGTTACAGTGTTATGTCCCGCCGGAATGCCGACAAATGAACGGTGTATCCGATCAATAAATGCCCAGGGGTTAGCCGGAAGAATAACAACAAAAAATGTAGGATTTGTTGCAGCATGTACGATTGACGCTTCGCTTAAAGGCAAAGCTGTTTGTATTCCGGGGCTGATGAATAAATTTGTACGCCTGGCAGGCAGTATGGTTCCTTCATTATGGGTAACGCAATTAATAGGCGCGAGGTGGAAGACAGCGCACATGAAGTCTTTCCATGCTGGCACACCGGTTCTTGAGAGTGAATAGAAATATATGATTAAGTTTCTTTTAAACAACACATATTTTTTGTTAAGTTGAAAGGAATGTGGTATTTTATGAATAGAAAACATAATATCAGCGCAATGACCATTGTAATTACAGGCGCGACTTCAGGAATAGGGCTTGCCGCTGCAAGGAAATTGGCGAATAAGGGCGCTTTTGTTATTGGAGTTGGAAGAGACGAAGAAAAGTGCAGCAGAGCCTGCCAAAAGATCAGCGAAGAAACTCCTGGTGCGAGGGTACGATATATTACGGCGGATTTATCGTCATTAAGACAGGTAAAGGATTTAGCGGCCGATATTAAGTCTGCCGTAAAAGAAACGGGAAATAATAAGATTGATGTGCTTATTAATAACGCAGGAACATTTTCCAGTTGGTATGTCTCGACTGAAGAGGGGCTTGAACTCCAGTTTGCCGTAAACCATCTCGCTCCGTTTCTTTTAACGTACGAGCTTTTTCCGCTGCTTGGAAATTCAGAAGCCGGCAAAGTGATAACGGTAAGTTCCGGCTCCCATTACCGCACGCGAATACGCTGGAATGACATACTGATGCGGAAGCGCTATAACTGTTTATCGGCATACAAGCAAACGAAACTTGCCAATGTGCTTTTTTCGACAGAGCTTAACAGAAGGCTCGGTCAATCGTCCAATGTCCGCGCTTTTGCTTTCGATCCGGGCCTTGTCAATACGGATATCGGGTTTAAGGGCACTGCGGGGATAGCAAAATGGATATGGCAGAAACGCAAAAATAAAGGGGTAGACCCGGATATACCCGCATCGGGTATTGTCTGGCTTGTTGAAAATATGGATATTCAAAAGACAAATCATGTATACTGGAAAGGCTGCGGATCAAAAGCTCCAAGCCGGTATTCCCGGCGGGAAGACGCCGCGCTCCGTTTATGGGAAATATCAGAGAAGATGTGCGGCATAAAATGGTTTCCAGGTTAAATATATTATCCGCCGCCAGGGAGGGAAGTTTAGTGGATGCCCAGATGAAAAAAGGGCTGTTGGATGTTTGTGTTTTGTCTGTTTTAAAAAAAGAGGACACTTACGGCTATAAACTTACGCAGGAAATAATGGGAATTCTGGACACTTCGGAATCAGCGCTTTATCCTGTATTAAGAAGGCTCGAGAGCCAGGGGCTTCTCGAAACGTATTCTGCGGAATATTCGGGCCGGCTTAGGAAGTATTACAGGATCACCGCAAAAGGAATTACCCGGTTTAGTGAAATGAAAAACGAATTGAAGCAATTAAAAGATTTGATAGAGCAAATCATAGGTGGTGATAGAGATGAGTGATAAAATAGACAGTTTTATCATGGAACTGGAATCGAAGCTGAAGGATCTCCCGAAAGATGAAATCGACGAAGCTGTCTGTTACTATCGCGAATACCTGAACGATGCTGAAGATTCCGGCGAAGATCCCGATGTTATACTGCAAAGAATTGGAACGGCTGAAAAAATCGCGGCGGCGATACGCATGGAAACAAGTATTGACAGGGCACGAAGCGATCCCGGAGTACGCAATTACGGTTCTGTTTTGAAAAATTCTTTCCGTGTCATAACGACACCTTTCTCGATACTTTTTTTATCAATGTTTGTTATATTATCGGGCGGCATATTTATAACCTTTTATGCCGGAGCGTTTTGTACTTTCCTCGGTTCCATATTGACAATTGCCGCGGTTGTTTATGAAGCTGCGAATATGCCCGGCGAGTATTTTATTGAAATCATCGGGTTACTCGGAGCGGGTCTTATGCTCTCATCGGTTTTAATGCTTGTAACGATATGTCTTTACAAAGTGGGACGCCTGTTTATAAAGTTATCGGTATGGATGATTGATAAGATTCTCAATAAGCAGCAGCAAAAAGAACCTTCGCCAAAAAGGACAACAGCGGCAAAATCCGGCAGGACCAGGGCCGCCGTGCTGATTTTTTCCATCCTGTCCTTCGCGGGTTTTCTTATTTTTGCAGTCTCAGGGCTTCCGATGCGTTATTTTAACATTTTTAACAGTATGAAACCGCAGAACATTGAACTCGTGTCGTATGAGTTCGATATCGATCAGGCGGATGTAATATCGGTTGAAACAGCGCATTCGATTATAAGGCTGTCGGAAGGTTCGGGTGATAAAATCAGGTTTGTTTATGAAAAATCGGACTGGCTTGATTGTACTTTTGCAGCGGAAGGGAATACGCTGCATTTTCATGAAAAGTCCGGCGGCAGGCTGCCGTTTTTTGAGCTTGTTTCGATGCATGAAAGCCTCACCGAGTTGAAAGTGTACATCCCGAAAGGACACAACGTGGAAAGAATAACAGTAGAAAGCAAAGGCGGGCACGTATTTGTCTCCGGTTTGATTTTTAATATGCAGATTGAAACGATGAACGGCAGCATAGAAGTGAATCTGCCTGATACCGGCCGGGTAAATGTTAACGCGGAAACTTCAAATGGAAGTATATATGTAAACAACATGCAGGCTGGGCAAAAAACCGGTAAAAAGACCGAATATATCGTAACCGCTGGTTCGGAGAAAACTGTAAACCTTAAGTCTGCCAATGGTGATATCCGGATAAAAAGGCTCAATTAACCATACAATACTATAACCTCACCGGTAAGCTTTGTCAGGTTATTTTCCATAGCTGCAGCATATACTGGTTTTACCGGCTGCTTCCGTTTAGAAATTGGCAATATTTTAGATGATTTCTACAGAACTATCGGTATCTTAATACGATCAGATATCGATTGAAATAAAAAAGGAAACGGGAATCCGTTTCCTTTTATTAATGATATTTTCGCCCCCGTTTTATTAATACCCCAATATACCCGGCAGCCATGTAGTCAGAACAGGAAATATGCTTATGCTTATAAGAACAAGTACATTGCACACAATATAAGGCGCCGCTCCCTTGAAGATTTCCACAATGGGCATCCGGTTTATTTTAGTACACGCGTTTAAACACATCCCGACAGGCGGTGTAACCAGTCCTATCGCAAGACCCGTGATCATCATCGCTCCGAATTGAAAATCACTGATTCCCGCAGCTCTCATTACCGGGAGCATTATTGGTGTAAGCATCAGAATACAAGGGCTAACATCAATAAAAGTACCAAGTATAAGAATCAATCCGCTGAACATTAACGCCAGAATTGCGGGAGACATATTCAAACTGATAAAAAATTCACCGAGTACATGAGGCACCTTTTGCATTGTAAGAATCCATGTAAAAATCATTGTAAAACCGATAATAAGCATAACAGAAGCCGAGGAAATCAAAGTTTTTTTAAGCGCTTCGACAATACCTTTCCAGGTTAGTTCCCTGTAAAATAAAAATCCAATCAAAAGAGCGTATAGTACCGCGACTCCGGCAGATTCACTCGCGGTGCATACACCGAATGATACCGATAAAATTATGAAAACAGGCATCAATATAGCCGGGAGACCATTTAACATCGTTTTTATAAAGTGCTTCCGGTCAAAAGGGACAGGTTTTGGATGGTATCCATTTTTACGTGATATAATATACACCAGTACTAACTGGGACAAACCGATCATTATGCCGGGAACAGCACTGGCGATAAACAATGCGCCCACTGAAGCGCCGGAGATCATTGCAAACACAATCATCGGAACACTTGGTGGAATAATCATTCCCATTGTTGATGACGCGACTGTTATTCCGGCGGAAACCTTCTTTGGATAACCAAGATCCTCCATTGCCGGTATTAAAATAGATCCTAAAGCCGATGTATCCGCTACAGAAGAACCGGATATACCGCCGAATATCATACTGGCGACAACATTGACCTCGCCGAGGCCGCCCTTTATCGGCCTTACAAGATAAAGGCAAAAATCAATAATTCTTCTCGTAATGCCACCGGTATTCATAAGCTCTCCGGCAAGCATAAAAAGAGGCATTGCAATCATAAGTTGGTTTTCAATACCGCCCCAGACTCGCTGAGGGAGCATCTGCAAAAACTGCGGTTGTTCAAGAGCAAGATATGTAGCCGATGAAGCGCCGATGGAAAACGCCAGAGGGACACCAAGCGCACAGAATACAATTAAAATAATCAGCAAGATAATCATTGCCATAGAGTAAATCAACTCCTTTTCGATTCATTGCTCCCATTATTCAGTTACATTATTATTATCCGGATTGAAAAATCCGGCAGGAGCTTTTATTGTTTCAACCATTTTAATGACAATACAAATAGCACATATAAAACAAGATACAGGCATAATTGTATAATAGTAACTCATCGGTATCATCATGCCCTTTGACAGATGGGTTCCGATTTTATCCACATAAATCCAACTGTAATAAAAAAACAAACTATTAATAATAAACACGACAAAATAGTTAATCAGAGATATCCAACGTTTTACCGCCGGTGGAAAAACATTATAAAGCACATCAATAACCACATGCTCATTTTTCAGTACACAAAGCCCCATTGCCCAGAATGTTGTAAAAGCAAAGAAGATTCCGGTAAGCTCTTCCACTTCCTTCCAGGACAATGAAAACACGTATCGCATAACAACGGTGAAGATGACACTTATCGCCAGTATACCCATTACAAAAACACCGATTCCAAAATAAATTTTAAATAGAATACTTCCGAATTTATTAAGCTTGCTAATATTAATCACCCCTTTGCTAAGATTACACAGCAGGGAGAAACCGTCAGATTTCTCCCCACTGTGTGATGGAATGTATTCAGACCGGAATGTGGAATATTATTTCGCTTCAGCAACAATCCGGCGCATTGTATCCAACTCTTCCTGGGTAATCAAACCTTCTTCGAGATATTGATCGTATACGACTTCGACTGCATCTCTGAATGCCTGGATTTCCTCGGGGGTCGGGTAATATACTTCAGCATTGTTTTCAATAACCGCAATCGCAGCGGCTTCATTTTCAGCAATTGCCTTATTGTTAACTTTCATCGATTCTTTTGTGCATTCGTAAAGAATCTGCTGGTAGTCTTCGGGAAGGCTGTTAAACCAATCGAGGTTTACCCAGAACGGATCGGGATGGAACTGATAGCTTACCATCGTAAAATATTTCTGAACTTCGTAGAACTTCATTCCTTCAACGTTTACCGCAGGGTTTTCCTGCCCATCGGCAACCCCGGTTTTAAGTGCCATATACAGATCCGCATATGGTACATTAACGGTTGTCGCGCCGAGTGCTTTGAAAGTGCGGTCAACAGTATCCATACCGGGGATACGCATTTTCAGACCGGCAAGGTCCTCAGGTTTTTTAATCTGACGGACATTGTTCGAGAAGTGGCGGAAACCGCCGGCATCGCCAATACCAAGGACGATAAGATCATGTTCTTTTGCGGGTTCACATATTTCGAGGGCAAAATCAGAATTCATCAGCGCCTCAACCTGTTTTGCGTTTTCACATAAAAACGGCAGCGTAAAAATAAGAGCTTTTTGCAGATATTCAAAGTGACCGCCTCTCATACCTTGTAAAGTTCCCATCTTTACGGCTTCAACCATTTCCTTCTCATTACCGAGCTGTCCTGCCGGGAAAATTTCAACGATTATACCGCCGTTTGTTTTATCCTCAACCATCTCTTTAAATGCCAGCAGTGAAATATGCCTCGGATTGGTTTCAGGCTGCGCATGGCCAATTTGAAGAGTATACAC
>DATCLI010000327.1:0-8864 GCA_036563955.1 Clostridia bacterium
GTAAAACTCTTGCCACAATTACATTCCAGAATTATTTCAGATTGTACAAAAAGCTTGCGGGCATGACCGGTACGGCACTTACTGAGGAGCAGGAATTTCAGGCCATCTATAAGCTGGATGTTATCGCGATACCTACGAACCTTCCCGTTATTCGTATAGATAATCCGGATGTCGTGTATAAGGGCATTAATGGGAAGTTTGAAGCCGTATTGAATGATATAGAGGAAAGTCATAAAAAGGGGCAGCCGGTGCTTGTTGGCACAATTTCAATAGAAACCTCCGAGCATTTAAGCCGGCTTTTAAAAAAACGGGGAATAAAACATAATGTTTTAAATGCAAAGTACCATGATAAGGAAGCTGAAATAGTAGCCCAGGCAGGAAAGCTCGGAGCTGTTACAATAGCGACGAATATGGCTGGCCGCGGAACCGATATAATGCTCGGAGGCAACCCTGAATTTCTCGCGAAACAAGAGATGCGAAAACAAGGCATGGACGAGTTTTATATCAATATGGCCACAAGCTTCAACGAGACAAACGATGAAGAAATTTTAAAAGCAAGAACTATTTATAAACAGCTTTACGATAAATTTAAGCAGGAAACCGATGCTGAAAAAATAGAGGTTATTGAAGCCGGCGGGCTTAAGATAATAGGTACGGAAAGACACGAGTCAAGGCGTATAGACAACCAGCTCCGCGGACGTTCCGGCAGGCAGGGAGACCCCGGAGAGTCAAGGTTCTATATTTCGCTTGAAGACGATCTTATGAGGCTGTTTGGTTCGGAAAGGCTCCAGGGTATGGTAAACATGCTCGGGCTTGAAGATGACCAGCCTATAGAGCACCGTATGCTTTCAAACGCTATTGAAAACGCCCAGAAAAAGATCGAAGGGATTAATTTCGAACGCCGTAAAAACGTGCTCCAATATGACGATGTTATGAACCAGCAGCGTGAATTAATATACAGGGAGCGTTTCAAGGTGCTTAACGGCGAGAACCTTAAGGACAATTTCCTGAAGATGATTGAAACAACGGTTGATTATATTATCAATCTATACTGTAAAGAAAGCCCGTATCCTGAAGAATGGGACTGGAACGCACTGAAGGCTTATGTCGAGAGCACCGTTCTGCCGAAGGGATCAATATACCGTGAAAATTATGATATGGAAACTCTTACTGCCGATAAGCTGAAAGAAGAAATCGTTAAAATTGTATTCAAAAAATACAATGAGCAGGAAGAAGCCCTCGGCAGTGAAATAATGAGGGAGCTGGAACGGCGTATTCTTTTGAAAAATGTCGACGAAAAGTGGATGGACCATATCGACGCCATGGAGCAGCTCAAACATGGCATTGGGCTCAGGGCTTATGGGCACCGTGATCCTATCGTTGAATACCGCATGGAAGGCTTTGACATGTTTGATGAAATGATTCGCAGCATTCAGCAGGACTCGGTACGCGAAATAATGCATATAAGAAAAGAAAACTTTACAGTACAGAGAACACAGGTGGCAAAACCTGTAACAGCAACACACGGAGGGGATACGGTAAGAAAACCTAAAAAACGCGAGTTTGAAAAGGTTGGCCGTAATGATCCCTGCCCCTGCGGGAGCGGGAAAAAATACAAAAAATGCTGCGGAGCATGACACAGGATTAATTCCTGCCTGTCTGCTCATATAATGGCATTTTGCGATGTTATATACTTTGAATGCCGTTGTACAATATATTGCTGGTTTGCATTAAAGCTTGTCATTATATATTGTACAGCTGATTTACATTAAGGTACATCGCAAAAGCCTTTATAAAAAGAAGGATTGTAATGGACTATAAGGACGCTATTTCATACATTCAAAGTCTTGAAAGGTTCGGAAGCAAGCCGGGACTGGAAAGGATCGGTGCTCTGGCCGAACGACTGGGCAATCCCCAGGACAACCTGAAATTTATTCATATCGCGGGGACAAACGGAAAGGGATCAACTGCGGCTTTTATTTCAAGCGTTGTAACCTGTGCAGGGTATACCACCGGATTGTATACATCGCCATATTTAAACCGTTTCAATGAGAGGATAAGAATAAACGGTGAGGAAATTTCCGACTCGGATCTTGCCGAATACACATACAGGGTTAAAACGGTTATTGATAAAATGGTTGAAGAGGGGTATGAGCATCCGACTGAATTTGAAACAATAACCGCGCTTTCTTTATTATACTATTATGAAAAAAAGTGTGATGTGGTTATTCTTGAAACCGGCATGGGAGGGCGTTTTGATGCGACAAATATCATAAAATGCCCGCTTGTTTCGGTTATAACGAAAATATCGCTTGATCACACTCAGGTTCTTGGAACTACATTGGAAAGCATAGCATATGAGAAGGCGGGTATTATAAAACACGACGGAATTGTTGTAACGTATCCGCAGGAAGAATCTGCGGGTGAAACTATTAAAGCGGTATGTGCCGAAAGGAACGCTCATCTTGTAACTGCCGATGCCGGTAATATAAAAATGGTCGAACTGAAACCGGGAATAATGGTTTTCAGCCACCGGGATTACGGTCTAATTGAAACTGGAATTATAGGAATCCATCAGGTATACAACGCGGCAGTTGCGGTGAAAGTTATAGAAATACTGAAATCATCAGGCTTTGCTATTGGCACGGAAGAAATACGCACCGGTTTTTTGAAAGCATCATGGCCGGGACGGTTTGAATTGATCGGTCGCAATCCGGATTTTTATATCGACGGTGCACATAATCCGGATGGAGTAAGATCTTTTATCGAAACATACAGAAGAATTTATCCGGAGCAAAAAGCAATTATTATTTTCGGCGTATCAAAGGACAAGGATTACCACACAATGCTCCGTGAGCTTTCGGATATAGCGGAATGGTTCATTGCGGTAGCCGCGGATACACCGCGCGCTCTGCCTGTAAAAACGCTTTCAAATGAAATGCGAAAGTATTGTAAAAATGTTGAATTTAGTGATACAATAAAAGAAGCAGTGACAAAGTCATATTTAAAAGCAACAAAAGATCATGTCATCGCAGCTCTCGGTTCTCTTTATTACATCGGACAGGTGCGGGAAATTGCAGGTCAGGTAAGGCCATGCTGCTTTAAATAATCGGATAGCCGTTTTAAATTTATGAAAAGCAGGGGTGTTGGATATGTTGAATGTGTCGTTTGAATTGGAGAATTTTCATCCTTTGGATCTCGAGGAAATTGAAAAAGAAGCAGGCAATTTGCCTGAAGATACCATTAAAGCAATTCGATTGTTCAACAAAGCCCTTGAAGACATAAAATCCGGAAATGAGGACATTGCAATAATCCAGCTTAAAAAAGCAATTTCACTTTATCCTTCCTTTTATGAAGCAATGAATCTATTAGGCATATGTTATTACGCGGCGGGAAAGGAAGATGCGGCAAGAAACGCGTTTAAACAGGTTATTGATGCTGATGACAGCAGCTTGAAAGCTATGCAGTACCTCAATAAAATTGACGGTTTGGTTGAGCAGGTGGATTCCGGCTCCGTAAGCAGCAGGAAAAAAAGCGGCAAAAGCAGTAAAAGCACCAGGGCTTCAAAAGAAGGAGGAGTTTTTTCCGAATGGCTTGCTAAAGGCCTTAAAGCGGAAGACAACAGCATTTACGGGTTAAAATATATCGCGGGTATATTAATTGGAGCTGCTATAGTGGGGCTTGTATGGTATATGGTCCCAACCAATAAATCATTATTTATAATCCGGCGGGAAGAGAATATAATCAAAGATCCCGAACTGGAAAACCAGATAAATCAATTAAACTCCAGAATTGAAAAACTTGAGCAGGATTTGGACAGCAAAAAAGAAGAAAATTTGAAGCTGATGGAGAGCTTCCGTGTATATAAGGATTGGGTTGCCCGAATTAAACAGGCGGAAGAAAAATATGATGAAGGAAAACATATTGAAGCGGCTGAGCTTATGATGAATCAACAGGGAACTGCGGTGCCCGATGATTTGAAGGGTACTTACGACAGCCTCTGGGATCAGATACGTTTAAAAGCAGCCAACGAGTATTATAATAACGGGAATAAAACATACAACGGGAATACGGCGAGAGATATCGGCGTATACAGAACTGCGCTTGAGCAATATGAAACAGCTACTGCGTTAATTGGTGAAGACAGCGTAACGTATAAAGCCGCGCTTTATTACCAGGCGGGAAAAGCGGCGGCGCGCTGCAATGAACGTGAAAAAGCAGTGGAATTGTTTGAATATGTAATTGACGAATTTCCAAACAGTACTTACAGTTCATATGCTGCTGCCCGATTGAGCGAAATTGAAAGCGGAAAAGATATAACGGGGAATTAAGATTATATTTAAGTCTATGGTTGGCATACCAATATAGCATAAACCGGGGAATTTAGAATAAATAGCTGGTTATTCCAAATTCCCCGGTTACTGTTTATTCAAACTCCGTAATTGAACGTCACAAATCAGATCCGCGCCAGGACTTTTTTCAGTTTTGCAAACCTGGGTAGTCCGTCTTCCATTGGGGGTGAGGACTCACCCTGTATTAACGGAAGGGCATAATCGATGAAAGCCTGTGTCAAGCCGGTTCCTTCCTCGTTAATCCATTCTCTCGGTACTGTCTTTTCGGCATTTGCAACTTCGGACAGGTTGACAGTTTTAAAAATGCATTTATATTCAGGTGAATCAGCCCGTTCGTAAGCAACCATATGATCGGTAATTCCGGAAACAGCGTATTGAACCGCCATTCTGCCTGCGTTAAATGCTTCTTCCACATCGGTTTTAGACGCGCAGTGGGATGCGCAGCGCTGCAGCAGGCTGAATTCAATCGCCCGAGTCTTGCTGCCAAGCTCATTCTTGAGTTTGCTTGCAAGAACCTGCGCCGTGCCGCCGAGCTGTGCATGTCCGAATGAATCCTTTTCCTTCGCAAGATCCGAACCATACTCCGAGATATACCTGCCGGCCTTGTCTTTAATTCCTTCCGATACTGCTATAATTACTTTGCCGTTGTTCTTTTCATATACCGCTTTGACATCGGATATAAATTTATCCATATCGAATACGATTTCAGGCAAATATATCAAGTCAGGTCCCGCGCCTTTATATGCGGCCAACGCGGATGCGGCCGTCAGCCATCCTGCGTTTCTTCCCATGATCTCAAGCACGCATACCATAGGAGTATTGTAAACACGTGCATCCAGATACACTTCCATCGTGGATACGGCAATATAGCGTGCCGCGCTTCCGTAACCCGGACAATGGTCTGTTGCGGCAAGGTCGTTGTCGATAGTTTTCGGAACACCGATAACACGGCATTCATAACCGGCCTTTTGCATAAACTTGCTAACCTTATTGCAGGTATCCATAGAGTCATTTCCGCCGTTATAGAAGAAATAGCGGATATCATATTTTTTGAATACCTCGAGCAGGCGTTTATAATCCGTATCGTCCTTACTGGGATCAGCAAGCTTGTAACGTACCGAGCCCAATGCGGAAGAAGGGGTTGTTTTTAACAGTTCGAGTTCTTTTTCATCCTCGCAGGTAATATCATAAAGATTCTCTTCAAGTATTCCCTTAATTCCATGTGCGGCTCCGTATATTTTCGGTATACAGTCCTGTTTCAGCGCTTCGGTAAAAACACCTGCAGCACTCGCGTTGATAACGGATGTAGGGCCGCCTGATTGACCAAATACGGCATTTCCAATCAATTTAGACATTTTATCTCCTCCTGTAGGTACTATAGCGTTTTTTTCAGACAATAATATACCACAAAGAAATATGAAGTGCAATGAAATTGAGACTAAAGGCTTTTGCGATGCAACCTTAATAAAAATCCGCTGTACAATATATAGTGACGAGCTTTAATGCGTACCAGCAATATATTGTACAGCGGAACTCAAAGTATAGCATCGCAAATGCCATGGCCAACTTTGACATAAAAATAACAATGTGTTTTTTGTCCGCTGATTTTCCGATATTCATAATAGATACGTTGTGGTTTCTTTTTTTATCGAAAGAGTGAGGGAAGTGGCTGAAAAAGTATTGATTAGCATTGAAAGCCGTTATGTTAAAAGTGTTGTTTTGAAAAATCTTTTCGAACGGAATCTTGATTTTGTAGAGGTTCTCGATGAGAATGACTTAATGCTTAAGCTTGACATTTTTCGTGAATCAATTCTCTTTTACATAATTGAGATAGATTCGCGTAAATATGATACGCAATACAGTCTTATTAAAAAGCTTAAGTCAGATACCGGTATGTCGGGGTTTTCCATAATGGCGGTTATACATGAAGGCACGTCCGAAATTGTCAACGGCGCCAAGGATGCGAAAATTGATGATGTTTTTCTGATCCCGGAAAAACGGGAATTACTGCGTGACTCGTTTAATAAGAGGCTGAGTCAGTTTTTAAAAAAGTTTCCGTCTGCAATAGTCAACAATCCCGAATGGATAGAATACAGAAAGAATGTAGTGTCCACATTTTCGGAAAATGAGAATATAAAGCGCGAGCTCAAGCGAGCGGGAAGAGGAAAATATCCGGTGTCATTTGTTATGGGCAGGATTTTTGGTGCGGATCCGGATAAGATACAGGGCTTTTACAGCAAGCTAAATAGCATTTTACGTGATACCGACAGAATTATGAATTATGAATCCCGTACTTTTGTCATAGTATGCCCATTTACGTCAAAAGAGAATTTGGCGTTCGTTGAAAATAAAATAAGGGGAACGTACGAAAAGCTTTTCGGAAGAAACACAGTGTTCAGAAGGCTGGACATGTATGGAGCGACATATCCTGATGACGGCAGAAGTATTGATAAGCTTGTAGAATTATGTGAAAAAGGTGTCCATGACAGTATTGTAATATCAGGGATACTTGAACCTTTGAATACGCTGAGCAAGGAACGCCTTGAAGAATATAAAAGAATGCTGCGCCTTTATAAAGAATAAAAATGAAATATCGACTATTTTTCCCGGATTTTTTTCCTTCCTGCAAAAAGGTATATAAATAATGCAGCCAACCACAGCAGTGATACTGCATATTTCCATAAAGGATCGATTGGAAGAGGCGTAAAATATCCTTCTGTGATTCCGGCCAATACGAACAACGGTATTGTTCCAATTAGAAGAAACAGCGCATTTTTCCCGCCTGTTGAAAAAGAACGCCTGCGGGAATGAAGACCGGGGAAAATTATTGATCGCGCAATTAACAACCCGGCAGCGCCGCAAACAAAGACGCAAAACAGCTCAGGCACTCCGTGGGGAAGGATCAGCGACCAAAAAACGTAACCAATTCCCCTGTTGACGGCGGCCGCAGATAAAGCACCCAGCATAAAGCCGTTTTGAACAAGGACGTAAACCGTGCCTATTCCAAAGGTGATGCCAAGCGCAAAGGCAAGGATTCCAACCTGTATGTTGTTTGTAAAAATGACGACGGAAGCTATGGAATAGTTGAAATCAACATTTGAGCCTATGGTGTTCTCATCAAATGCGCGCATATATTCCGCCGGTATAAACGAAAGCGCGTAATCATCCCTGTATATTGTAACAATGAAACTGAAAAGAAAACTGAGAATAAAAATTCCCGCGGAAACAAAGAAAAGCAGCGATTCCTTTTTCAGTTGTTCAGGGAAACCATGGGTAAAAAAACGTATAATTTTTGAAAGGCTTTTAGTTCTTGAAACAAAAATAACCTGATGAGTCCTCGCGACAAGGCCGTTAAGATATTCAACGGTATTTGTGTCGCCGTACCGTGTTCTTGCAACAGAAAGGTGTCCGCTTACTGTCTGGTAAAGAAAAAGCAGACGGTGAAGCCTGTCCTGTTGGACGATATTTCCCTTTTTATAATTTCTGTGTTTCAGTATGTCTTCAAGCTCTTGCCAGGTTTCCCGGTGTGCGTTGATAAAACTGTTTTCGTTCATCAAAATACCTCTGCAAACGATTTTACATCATACCCATTTTAACAGATAGAGTTTTTTGATACAATGTATAGTGGAAAAAGTTGTGGGTATATATTCCGCGTATGCACTATTCGCGCCACAACGACTTTTTCAGGAGTTATTGTACAATAATTCCGGATTAACAAGCGGAAAAAACCGTGTTTTAGTCAGGGGATGCATAAATGCGAAATGTTTTAAGTATTCGTACGCCTGAAAACGTAAAGCTGGATTTTGAGCTTGCATCGGTAGGTTCAAGAGGTGTTGCGGTTGTATTCGACATGCTTATTCAGTATGTTCTGATTGCCGCAGCAATGATAGTAATGCTCTTGATCGCCGGCGAAGAATCGATAAATCTGATTTTTGCCGAAGGCAATACGATATATATCGTTATATGCCTTCTTATTATTTTTACAGTGCAATTCGGGTATTTCCTGCTGTTCGAGTTTTTTATGAAAGGATCGACATTGGGGAAAAAGATAGTTGGACTTAAAGTTATGATGGCAAATGGCGAGCCCGTTTCATTCTCGGCATGCCTGATTCGAAATTTTATACGCATTGCAGATATGCTGCCGGGTGTATACTTAATTGGCATATTATCAGTAATTTTTACAAAGCGCTACATGAGAATAGGGGATTTGGCCGCTAATACCGTTGTGGTAAAAACGAAAAATATCGAAGAAGGAATTGGAAGTATCGGCAAAGCAGTAAGTTTTTCAGGAGAGCTTAAGCTTACCGAAAAAGAAGAGGCGCTGCTCGCAGAATATTCAAGCAGGAGAAGAAATCCCAAAAATCCTTTATCCTCCGACATATTGGAAGCCCAGCTTTATAATTATTTTTACCGGAAAATTGGGCTGGTTCCAAACCTTCCCGATAATTTTTCCCGAAAGGTGTATTTGGATAAACTGCTTGAATTTTTAAGAATAAGTTCAGACGTACAATA
>DATCLI010000328.1:0-3365 GCA_036563955.1 Clostridia bacterium
ATTCAGAAGCGTTTCATATCCTTCGCGCCCTCCCCAGAACACATAATTCTGGCCGCCCAGTTCCTTTGTGATCTCCATTGCCTTTTTTACCTGAGCGGCGGCATATGCAAAAACAGCCGCATTGTTTGATGTTGACGCTCCGTGAGTAAACCGGCGGTGTCCAAAAGCGTTTGTTGTTCCCCACAATAACTTGACGCTGCTGTTTTTCATACGCTCTTTAATCACTGCCGCAATTTCGTCAAGGCGCTTATTCGTCTCTCTTAAATTATCCGCTTCAGGGGCTATATCCCTGTCGTGGAAGCAGAAGAACGGAACGCCGAGCTTTTCACAGAATTCAAAATTTGCCTCTACCTTTGCCTTGGCCTTATCCATTTCATCGTCAATATGATCCCAGGGTCTCAACGCGGCGCCGTCCAATCCAAACGGATCGCTCCCGCGCCCCTGGAATGTATGCCAGTAAGCAACAGCAAAACGAAGATGGTCTTTAAGTGTTTTTCCGCCAATAACCTCGTCGGGATTGTAGTATTTAAATGCCAGCGGATTGTCGGACTTCGGTCCCTCATACTGAATTTTGGATACGTTTTTAAAATACTCGCTCATTATAACAACCTCCTTCAATATATTCTTGTTAATTTTTATTATTGACCAAACACTTTCCTTATTGGTATCATTGCCGCTCCGAGCGCGGAAGAGTTCATGCCGTAGTCGGAAACCGTTATGACAGCTTTCGAGGCAGGATACGGCAGCGCTTTTTTCATCGCTGTTTCAATCAGCACATCGAGAACAAGGGATGAATACTGGTTAAAACACTTTCCAATAACTACCGCTTCGGGATTAAGCGTATTTATGATATATGCGGCTGCATAGCCGAGAAATTTGGCGCCGTCGCGCAGTATGTCAAGACACATCGAATCGCCTTTGCGGGCATACTCGATAAGCTCGTTCCACTCTATCATTTTTTCTGGTTCCACATATTCGGAACTATAGCCTTCCCGTATTCTTTCATTTGCGCGCTGAAGCATATGCCACACCGAAGCATATGTTTCAAGACAGCCGTAGTTTCCGCATCCACAGGCTCGCCCGTTTTCATCTACAACAAGATGGCCGATTTCACCCGCGCTTCCTCCCGCGCCGCGAAACAAAGCTCCGTTAATAAAAATACCGGCTCCGATACCGGATTCAACATTAATGCATACAAAATTTCCGATATTCCTGCACTTTCCTATCCAATGCTCGCAAATCGCGGAACACATCGCTTCATTTTCGATATATACGGGCATGTTAAGAATCTCAGCCGCTTTTGTGCTTAAATCAACATGATTCCAGGAAAGGTTCGGCGCCATAACAATTTTGTCGGTACTCCTGTCGACAAGCCCCGGAACGGAAAAAGCGCATCCAAGGAATTTATTACGGTTGAGCTTTCGTTCATGGATTATTTCATTTAACTGCTTATCAGCCAGCAGTACCGCACCTTCAACCGAAATTCCCAGTTCATATTCAATGCTTTTCTCGGCGAGTACTCTCCCCGAGATGTCAGCAACAGCAGTCTGCAATTGCGTTATTCCAATATCAAAACCGGCGGCATAGTATGAATCAGGTTTTATCTCAAGCATAACGGGTTTTCTTCCGCCTGTTGACTCACCCTGCCCGGTTTCATGCAAAAAGCCGTCGTGTATAAGCTTTCGCGTTATACTCCCGCATGCCGTCGGAGAGAGACCCGTAAGGTCCGAAAGTTCTTTCCTGGATAATTTCCCGTTTATCCTTATAAGCTCCATTACGGCAGCCTGATTCAATTCTTTAAGATACCTGTTGTTGCCGGTTAGTTTATCAAACATATCGTAAACCCCTAGGACAGCCTTGAAAGCGTTTTAAAATCATCCTTCAATGACTTATAAAGCTTTCCGTACAGCTTGTAGTATTCATTATATCTCTCGACATTTGCGCCGTTCGGGCTTTGTTTTGTCATTACCTTTATTGTCGCCTCGCAGGCTTCGGGTACGCTATTGTATACTCCTGTACCGACTCCCGCAAGAATCGCCACACCAAGGGCAGGGCCTTCGCTTGAATTTATTGTGTAAATATCGGTGTTATATATATCCGCCTGCATCTGTCTCCACAGCGCGCTTTTACCGCCGCCGCCCGATGCCCTTACTTCATTTATTTCTATTCCAAGTCCTTTAATAATCTCAAGGCAGTCTCTCATCGCAAATGCGACACCCTCCATTACCGAGCGCAACAGATCGCGTTTTGTATGTGTTGCTGACAGTCCGAAGAAAACACCGCGGCAATCCGGATCAAGATGCGGAGCTCGTTCGCCCATAAGGTACGGAAGATATAAAAGACCGTTGCTGCCTGCGTTAACTTTTTCAGCCGCCTTGTCCAAAAGGTAATATGGATCAACATTCATAAGCTCCGCAGTCGCAATTTCTTCCTTGCAGAAATTGTTTCTAAACCACTGAAGCGATAAGCCCGCAGTCTGCGTTACACCCATGACATGCCATGTGTTTGGTACGGCATGGCAAAATGCCTGCAGGCGTCCTAAAGGATCAATTCTAAATTTGTCCGTATACGCAAACACAACTCCTGATGTTCCTATAGTCGATGATATAACGCCCGGCTTGACAATACCGTTTCCAACGGCTCCGGCCGCCTGATCGCCGCCGCCGCCGACCACCGGCGTACCGGGCTTAAGCCCTGTCAGCTCGGCCGCCTTTGAATGAATTTTCCCCGTGACCTCCTGGGATTCATAAACCTTTCCGAGCAGGGAGATATCAATACCAAGTTTATCAAGCAGTTCTCTGCTCCAACACCTGTTCGGCACATCAAGGAACTGCATTCCGCTCGCGTCGGAAACTTCCGTCGCATACTCGCCCGTTAAGCAGAACCGGATATAGTCTTTAGGCAAAAGTATCTTATGTACCTTATCGAAAATTTCGGGCTCATTGTTTTTCACCCACATCGCCTTTGATGCGGTAAAACCGGTTAAAGCCGGGTTGGCTGTAATCTCAATAAGCCGCTTTGCTCCGACAAGCTCGGTTATCTGCTCGCATTCGGCAACGGTTCGCTGATCGCACCAAATTATTGATCTTCGCAAAACCCGGTTTTCCTTGTCAAGCAAGACAAGCCCATGCATTTGGCCGGATAAGCCTATGCCTTTTACTTCGCCAGCCGGTACACCGCTTTTTGCCAATACATTCCTGATTGACGTACAGGTCGCCTTCCACCAGTGTTCAGGCTCCTGTTCCGCCCATCCGTTCCTCGGCTGGTACATTGGGTATTCCTGGAGATCCGAAGCAACAGTGTTTCCGTTTTCATCAAACAATACGGTTTTTGTACCTGATGTGCCAATATCTACTCCTAACAGA
>DATCLI010000329.1:0-5310 GCA_036563955.1 Clostridia bacterium
TTTATCAGGTAGTCGATAAGGTTGGCATTAAGGATATTGATTACTTCTATAAAAAATTCAAAAAATATACGGGTATGTCTCCTTCATGCTTCAAAGCCAAAGGCTGAGTCTTTTTTCTTGCAAATTAAAAAGAAGTTGATATAATAAGAATAAGATTTTTTCAAAACCGTACAGCGGTTTTTATGCACTTAAAGGACTATTTTAACGAGGCAAAAGACAGGATTTTGCCTCGCTTCCATAGGTGACCTGAAAATAGTATTCAGGTAACGAATTGGTGAAGTGCAATTGGGCTGATGGCTTTAAAAACAATTGGCGGCGAATATCGAGACAATTAAAGCAGGTGAGATAGGAATGGCAGTAAAAACAATAGACGAAATAAATGCAAAGATAAAAGAAGGAAAAGCGGTTGTCGTAACTGCTGAAGAAATGATAGACATTGTTAATGAGCATGGAGCGAAAAAGGCAGCCCAGAAAGTCGATGTGGTGACGACAGGCACTTTCAGCCCAATGTGTTCTTCCGGCATGTTTATAAACTTTGGGCATTCTACTCCGCCGATCAAAATGACAAAAGTTTGGCTCAACGATGTTTTTGCCTATGGAGGCATAGCTGCAGTCGACGCATACATAGGCGCTACGCAGCTTTCCGAAAGTCAGGGTATGGCATACGGCGGCGCTCATGTCATTGAGGATTTTATAGCAGGCAAGGACATCCGCATTTACGCGGAAAGCACCGGTACCGATTGTTATCCCAGAAAAACGATAAACACGACGATTAACAAAAATAACGTAAACCAGGCTTACATGTTCAATCCGAGGAACTGTTACCAGAATTATCCCGCGGCAACGAACTCTTCGGATAAGACAATATATACATATATGGGTACACTTTTGCCGCAGTTTGGGAATGTGACGTACTGCACCTCAGGACAGCTGAGTCCTTTGATGAACGACCCCGAATACCGGACAATCGGCATCGGAACGCGTATTTTTTTAGGTGGCGCCCAGGGATATGTGGCATTTGAAGGCACACAGCACGATCCCGGACAGGAACGCATGCCGAACGGAACACCGGTTAGTTTGGCGGGGACGCTGTCTTTAATCGGGGACGCAAAAAAAATGACGACGAAATATATAAGGGCGGCGGTGTATGAGAAATACGGAATTACATTGTTTGTCGGCGTCGGCATTCCGATTCCGATACTTGACGAAGACATGGCATTGAAGACATCGATATCCGATAAGGATATTTATACCGTAATTGTTGATAAAAGCGGCAGGACGAATTTTTCCCAGCGGGTTTCGTATCAGGAGCTTAGAGGCGGATCCGTTGAGATTAACGGCAAAAAGGTTCCTACTGCGCCGTTATCGAGCATGAAAATTGCCAGGGAAATTGCCTTTGAGTTAAAAAACCTTATTGAACGCGGAGAGTTTTTCCTGACAGAGCCTGTGGAGCTGCTGCCCAAACATGATAAACGTCTTAATAAATTGGATATAAGGGGGGATTAACATGAAAACAATTAAGGTAAGCCTTACGTTTCCTCCCGCAAAAGTAACATTTCCTCTGATGACAATGCTTGTACGGCAATTTCAGCTGGAAGTAAATATACTTCATGCGGATATCAAGCTGAACAGAACCGGAAAGCTCATAGTTGACATGACCGGAAAGAAAGAAAATATAGATAACGCGCTTGCATTCATTGAGGAACATGGTATTTTATATCATATCTTTAATGGAATGCTTACATGGCAGGAGGATAAATGCGTCCATTGCGGGGCCTGTACATCCGTTTGTCCGTCAAGGGCCCTCACCATAAAGGCTCCTGATTATATTCTTAGTTTCGAAAAAGAGAAATGTCTTGTCTGCGGATTGTGTGTAAAGGCTTGCCCGCTTGGAATTATGCGTCTTGCTCAGCCGGACAGTGATGAATGAATTGTTTTCCTTGCAGGAAAGCGGTGTAAAGCAGGTTAGAGTATGAATCCAAAAGAAAATGTGAAGCATTACAGAAAAATTTTCAGGGGAGATGATCTGGTTTACTTTGACTGCAAAGTAAAACAATCCGATTTATGCATAGGAGCAGAATACAATTTAAAAAAACAGGCGGAAGAAAGCATAAGAAAATACCGGCAGCAGGTGGAGAAGTATATCCGTAAGCAGCCGGTTTTTTTGCATAGTCTTGAGCCTGTAGAACCACTTCCCGGAGCTCCCGAAATTATCAGCCACATGTGCGGGGTATCCGCGGTGTGCGGAGTTGGCCCTATGGCTGCAATTGCCGGAGCCATCAGTTTTTATGTCGCAAAAGATCTTATCCGGCATACCGGCGAACTCGTGATTGAAAACGGGGGAGATATATATATTGCCGGCAAAAGGGAACGGATCGTAGGCATATATGCCGGAAAATCGGCATTAACCGGCAAGATTGGCGTTAAAATATCTCCCGAAGCCCTTCCTGTCGGTATTTGCACTTCTTCCGGAACTGTCGGGCATTCATTAAGCTTTGGATCAGCCGATGCTGCGGTTGTTATATCGAAAGATGCCTGCCTTGCGGACGCTGCAGCAACAGCGGCGGGAAACATGGTTCGCAGCCGCGATGATATAGAAAAAGCTTTGAATAAGTTAAAAATGATCACAGGTGTTACAGGAGTCATCATAATTATCGGCGAAGATATTGGAGTTTGGGGAAATATTGAACTGGTAAGCCTTTAACCGGAAGAAGGTGGCATTATTGAACCAGGCATGTATATTAATTCAGATTTTTTGTGTAGTTTTGGCGACAGCAATACTTGTTTATCTTTATGTAAACGGCAGAAGGTCGAGAGCAACTTACAGCTATATGGTGTGCATCGGCTTGTTATTTTTATGGCATCTTACAGAGATATTTTTGTTAATGGCCGATAACGATGCCCAGGTAATACCGGTTATGAAGCTTAAATTCCTGCCGGTTGTTTACATAGGTGTATCGTGGCTGTATTTTTGTTTAAGCAGCGCGCATTCGAAGCTTGTTGAGAAAAAGCTTTTTACAGCGCTTCTTTTGATTTTCCCTGCGGCATGCTATTTCTTTTTGCTGACAAATGAACATCATCATCTGTTTTTCGCAACACTGGCATACAGAGATATTTCTTACGGTCCGGTTTTTTGGATCCATACGGTGGAATCCTACCTGTGTATTTTTATCGGAACCGTCTATTTTTACATATATTATTTAAAAAGAAAACAGGGGATAAGCTTTAGGAGGATTATGTGGCTTGTTAGTGCTGTTATGCTGCCTTTGGCCTCGAATTTTCTGATGGTCACCGGAGTAATACCAAACTGCGGATTGGATATTACGCCCCAGGTTTTACTGCTGTCCCTTATTTTATTCGGACTTGAAGTCTATCACAGGGGTTTTTTGAATCTAATACCGGTCGCTGCAAGGCATTTCATTCGAAATATGTCGGACGGAATAATAATTATTGATGACGATAATCTTGTTGCAGGCGTAAATGAATCGGTTAATAAGATTTTTCCGGGGTTGTCATTGAAAATATATGATTCAGCTCGGAAGCTTTCGGTTTATATAAGGCAAAATGCTCGTGAAGAATGCGCAAATAAGCTGGCCGATATACTGGAAGGAATAAAAACCTGTGATAAGAAAAAAGGGAATCTGAGAATTGCCGGCAGGAGCATAAATATGGAGATCAGAAGCTTAACAGGTCCGGATCAGATATCTGCCGGGAAAATGATAATTGTTGAAGATCGAACGGAAGAGCAGCAGCTTCTGGATGAAGTCAAAAACAAAAACGAATTGCTCGTAAGCGCAAATGAAAGGCTTTTACAGTCCAACTGTAAGCTTATGGAAGTAAATAAGCGTCTTGAAAAATTTACGGAAACCGTTGAGGAATTGGCAATTACGAGAGAGAGAAACCGGATGGGCCGGGAAGTGCATGATACTGTAGGCCACACGCTTACATTATTGATTGCGCTTGTCGAGAATGCAAAAGCAGATTTGGAAAATAACCGCAGTAAAGCCGCGGAAATTCTGGATAAATGCATAGATTTGTCGCGCAAGGCTCTTAATGATATTAGAATGAGTTTAAAGGGCCTATGTGAAGAAACCTTTAAAAAAACAAACCTTGAAGAATGGATGAACTATCTTGTGAAAACAAACTCAGCCTCAGGAGTAAATGTTGAGTTTCTATTGAATGAAGATATTCCTGACCTTGATGCCTCAAGGGTAATGGCTATATACAGGATATGCCAGGAATCCATAACTAACGCTATACGTCATGGTCAGGCCAGGAAGGTTAATATAATAATAAAAAATCAAAAGAATGCAATAAGATTATATATATTTAATGATGGAAAAGGGTGTGCCGAAATAAAAAAAGGCTACGGTCTGACAGGCATGGAGGAAAGAGTTAATAAACTCGGGGGCAGTATTTCATTTGGTTCCGACGGAGAAAAAGGGTTTAATATAATTGCTGAGATACCAATTTAACATGCTTGTATTTAGCTGCGGATTTTATCTTATTGATCTTACCGGGTTTTGAAAGGAGTTTAAGTTTTTTGAAAAACGATATGATACGTGTAGTTATTGCCGATGACAGCCTTGTTTTCAGAGAAGCAATAGCAAGCCTTCTTTCACAGGATCCTGAAATTTTAATTGTTGCAAATGCATCTAACGGAAGGGAGGCTTATGCCAGGTGCAAGGAATGTAAGCCGGACATAGTATTAATGGATGTGCGTATGCCGATATGTGACGGCATTGAAGGGACTAAACTTATAAAAGACAGTTTTCCGGAAATGAAGGTAATAATGTTCACAACTTTTGAAGACAAGGATTATATTACCGAAGCCATAAGGTACGGCGCGGAAGGTTACGTTTTTAAAGATTCGGGCCAGGATCATATCCGTACTGTTATTAAAAGCGTAAAAAAAGGCTATCCGGTTTTTCATCAAAAAGCATTGAATACCATGCTTGAGTCAATTCAGGAAACAACCGCCGAAAAAGTGAATATTGATTTAACCCCTACGGAAAACAAGATATTATCCTATATTGTGGAAGGGAAAAGCAATAAGGAAATTGGCATTCTTTTAATGCTGAGCGAAGGAAGAATCCGCAATATAGTAAGCGATCTTTTTGAAAAAACCGGAACGTCCGATCGTACTCAATTGGCTGTTTTCGCCGTAAGAAACGATCTCGTGGATTAATCTGAACTGAATTTAATAAAAAGAAAAAAGGTCAAACTGTGGGGGGCAAAAATAGATACAGTTCAACCTGTTTCCATAAAGACTTGTTATTATCTCTATAAACTTTATAAAGATTTATATAA
>DATCLI010000330.1:0-4689 GCA_036563955.1 Clostridia bacterium
ATCGGAAACGGAGCCCAGGGCAGGCGAAAAAATTACTTTAAGGGTTCTGGCCGGACAGTCGACAACCGATGCGGGTATTGAGGACATGATAGATGAAGCTCTCGCGGAGAAATATCCAAATATTACTCTTGAATGGGAATGTGTTGACTGGGGTAAGGATTTTCAGCCGAAAATGCAGCAGTACCTGCAGTCCGGATTGCCGGATATTATGATCGGGAAGGCCCAGGATATAGCGACTTACGGTTCGCAGGGCGTACTTGCAGATCTGACGGGAAAGGAATACCTGTCAAACATATTGGACGCGGCAATCCCCGGTGTTACGCTGGACGGTAAGGTATACGGCATTGTCTACAACGCTTTGTACCAGGGCGTTTACTACAACAGAAAGCTGTTTGAGGAAAATAACGTTAAAATTCCCACAACCCATGCAGAACTTCAGACTGTAATAGACAAGTTCAACAGCTTGGGAATAACGCCTTTTGCAACGCATTTTGTTGATATATGGAGCATAGGGAATATAACGATGCAGTTTGCTATCAACGACGTATTCAGTAAAACTCCGGATTGGGGCGACCGGCTCCGCGCGGGAGAAGTATCGTTTATTGATTCGCCCGAGTACCGCAAATGTTACGAATACAACAAGCTTATATATGACAACACATGGAAAGACCTGACATTCTCTCTCCAGCAGACCGACTGCGACGCCCGGCTTGTAAGGGGCGAAGCGGCAATGAAGGTGTCAGGCTCATGGTCCATTCAGAACTTCCTTGATGTTGATCCCAACTTCGACTTTGGAATATTCCCGTTCCCAAATCAGACAGGTGATGCAAAACTGATTTTCGAGCCTAATATTACATGGATGAAGAGTGCGACAACAGAATACCCCGACGCTGTCGACAAGGTGTTTGAAGTTGTTACCGGCAACAAGGAGCTTGCCCTCGAGATTTACAACTACACAAAAACCGCTTCAATGCTGAAGGGTGTAAGCCCTACATTTGACAATCCAAGCCAGAAGGATATCGATAAGTATGCCGCCGAGGGTAAGATTATCGATGCGAATCTTGGTAACAATCAATTGCAGTGGGGTGGATTCCAGGAGGAAAACGCAAAGGATATAGCCGCATGGCTGCAGGGAGAAATGACATTGGACGACGCTTTAAAAGCATCCGATGCAAGAAGGGCAAACAGCAAGCCATAAAGCTGAATACTGCAGTTAACTGAAAGGAAAAGCGGGGAATAATTGCAATTATTCCCCGTTATGTTTCAAAGGAGACGGAAAATGCATAGAAAATCGCTGAACCGAACCGTAACAATACAATATGTCTCTCTTGTGCTTCCGGGCCTGATCGTTTTTACGATTGGCATTATGGTTCCAATGTTTCTTGCTTTCAGGTATTCTATGACTTCCTGGAATGGAATGACTGCGGAAAAACCTTTTGTTGGTCTGGATAATTATATAAAACTTTTTACCGATCAATATGTCAGGGATGCGTGGACTTATACTATCAAATTTACCTTCTACAATACCATTATACAAAACATTTGCGCTTTGCTTTTGGCGCTTGCGCTTGACAGCGGAATAAAGGGTAAAAAAATCTACCGTACGATATTCTTCATGCCCTGCCTGATAAGTGCTATTATAGTCGGATTTATATGGCTTAGAATGTTTTCGAACGTGCTGCCCGATCTGAACAAGGTGCTTGGAACCGATATAAATTTCCTTTTGTTCGGAAGCAGCAAAACAGTCCTGACGGGAATGCTTATAGCAAACAACTGGCAGTGGATAGGGTATTGGATGCTCATATATCTCGCCGCGCTCCAGTCTGTTCCGGCAGTACTGTACGAAGCGGCGATTATTGACGGCGCCTCGCCCGTTCAGAAATTTTTCAATGTAACACTGCCGATGCTTGCGCCGGCTTTCACAATTTGTATTGTCGGAATAACAACAGGCTCGCTGAAGGTGTACGAATTAATGGTTTCTTCCACGGGCGGAGGTCCCGGACGTTCATCAACTTCGATTATATACCTTATTTACAATACCGCGATAAGCGGGCGTCAGTACGGTTATGGCTGCGCGATGTCGATATCGCTCGTTATTGTGCTGCTGCTTGTTGCTTTGTTTCAATTGAAATTTTTAAGAGAAAGAGAGGTGCAATTATAAATATGACTGACGATAACAGGGCAAAGGGAAAATATTCTTCCGCAACTTTTCTTTTGCAGGTATTGATAACCATTGCCGCTATTCTGTTTTTTGCACCTGTTCTCATGATAATAAACTATTCGTTTAAAACAAAAAGGGAATTGTATTTGGGCAGCCCGCTGGCACTGCCCGAGAGCCTTAATCTGGACAATTACATTTCCGCGTATAATAAGCTCGATCTGGCAACGACTTTTACAAATACGCTGTTTTATACCGTATCTTCCGTAGCATTGCTTGTTATATTATGCGGAGCGGCCGGATGGGCGATTGCAAGGAGAAAGGAACAGTTTTTCAGATTCAGCTACTATTACATATTAATCGGCATTCTGATACCGTACCAGGCCTTGTTTCTCCCGATTTACATTATCGGGTTCAGAACGGGACTGACGAATACAAGGCTGGGAATTATACTTATGTATGTCGCAACAGGGTTTTCATTCGGAGTGTTTTTAATGACAAGCTTTATGACGACGGTGCCATTGGAACTGGAAGAGTCCGCAAGAATAGACGGTTGTTCCGTGTACAGGACATATTTCACCATAGTAATGCCGCTTCTGAAGCCTGCTGTGGCGACCCTTGCGATTATGCTCTCTTTCCAGATATGGAATGACTATCTCATGGCTAATTTATTTCTAAGCAGCAAAAAGCTTAAAACGCTTACGGTTGCAATGCAGGCACTGTTTTCCCAGCAGACGAGCGACTATACGACCGCGCTTGCGGCGATTGTGGTGTCGGTTTTGCCTGTCGTAATTCTCTTTGTTTCTCTGCAGAAATATTTCGTAAAAGGGATGACCGCGGGCGCATTGAAGGGGTGATGCCGTGAATATAAGCTTAGCGGAGAATAATATATACCTTGATATTCATGTTACAAACGAAGGAGATGTCCGACTTCTAAATTTATCACCTAATCCGATTGCGGATTTTCCGGATGAGGAAAAGGCTCGAAAATACCGGCTTGTTGAAATACATGCATCGGGCATGAATCAAAATGATCATCACGGCAGCAAGCACACGGGAACATGCCCGGGCTATTTGCTGAAGTATAAAAGCCATAATGATTACAGGAACGGGTTCGGACGCAAACTCGAAGTTCTTCAGCAGTACGGCGGGCTCATTGTAATAAGCCATATTCAGTTTTACGACGGGATATCGGTTATAAGAAGCTGGACCGAAACAATCAATAAATCCGATAATACTTTCCCCCTCGAGTATATCTCGTCATTTGCGTTAACGGGGCTTCCCCGCGGAAAGCTTCCAAAGGACAGGGGAAGCATTGTTCACATACCTCATAGTACGTGGTACGGTGAAGCGCAGTGGAAGGCATATACATTAAATGATTTGGGATACAACGATGTTAATGTTTTTTCAATGAAAAGAATCTCATTAAGCAATACGGGGACATGGGCGGCATCGGAATATTTACCGATGGGCGGCTTTGAGAACAGGGAAACTTCGGTTACGTTGACATGGCAGATAGAAACCTCCGCGTCCTGGCATTGGGAGATTAGTGATACAGCCGGCGAACTGTATTTGCAAATATCGGGTCCGACGTATCAGGAAAATCTGTTCCTGAAAAAATTAAAGCCGGAAGAAAGCTTTGTCACCGTGCCATGCGCCGTGGCGATTGTAAAAGGGGATTTCGAGGACTCGATAAGGGAGTTAACCAAATATAGACGCGTAATAAGAAGGAAAAACAAGGACAATGAAAACCCGTCTGTCATATTTAACGACTATATGAACTGCCTGAGCGGAGATCCGACAACTGAAAAACTGATACCGCTTATAGATGCCGCGGCAAGGGCAGGGTGCGATTATTTCTGCATTGACGCCGGCTGGTATGCCGACGGATATTGGTGGGATGGGGTCGGTGAGTGGCTTCCTTCCGATACCCGCTTTCCCGGCGGAATAAAGGAGCCGCTCGATTATATCCGTTCCAGGGGAATGATCCCCGGGTTATGGCTTGAACTTGAAGTTATGGGAATTAAATGCCCGCTTGTTGAAAAGGTTTCAAAGGACTGGTTTTTTCAAAGAAACGGCTGTCCCGTTATTGACGAAGGCCGGTACCAGCTTGATTTCAGAAACAGGGAAGTTATCTCCCATGCAGATTCGGTAATCCGGCGTCTCGTTGAAGATTACGGCGTGGGATACATAAAAATGGATTATAACATTAACGCGGGACCGGGTACGGAAAGGGATGCCGACAGTGTCGGCGACGGGCTGCTTCAGCATACGCGCGCATACCTGGCCTGGCTCGACAGCGTATTTGAAAGATACCCGGATTTGGTTATTGAAAACTGCAGCAGCGGCGGAATGAGAATGGAATATTCGCATCTTTCGAGGCACAGCATACAATCCGTAACGGATCAGACCGATTATATAAAAATGGCTGCAATATCAGCGAACTGTATGACGGCCTTAACGCCGGAGCAGGCGGCTATCTGGTCATATCCGCTCAGGGACGGCGACTGTGAAGAGGTCGTTTTCAACAT
>DATCLI010000331.1:0-2969 GCA_036563955.1 Clostridia bacterium
TTATTTGCACCTCTCATGATTTTGAATATTTGTTGTATAATGTATATATTCGACATTTTACATCAAAAATCCTGTTAAGATGCTGATTTTTCAAGGTTCAAAGTCCCTGTTTTTCAGGGGACACTACTTAATGTTTTTACACTAACTTTGACATTTTTCTAAAAGCGGAAGGGGAAACTCCTACTTTTTCTCTGAATATTTTGGCAGAATGCCCGCTGTAGTCCATATTGCAAGCCGCAAAAGCCTGCGAAATGGTTAGGTTGACGTCCATGAGCTTTTCCTTTAATTTTCCTATTTTATAATTAATATAATATTCATAAGGCGTCACTCCTGTATGCTTCTTGAACAGCTTTGAGAAATGGGCTCTACTCAGGCATGCCGCCTGTGCTGTTTTGTTTGCGTCATACTTTTCCATCCAGTGGCTTTCAATATATTCTTTAGCCCTTTCAATTTCGTCTTTTCCGCGATAAACCCTTCTGTTAATCATCAATGAAACAACGTATATCACACGTTTGTTCTCGTCAGAAATCGGGAAAAGCGTAATATCCTGATATACGGCATCCAGATCGAGGTCCACACCGTACCGCTGTGCAATAACTTCCAAAGGGACTTTTACATCATGGAAAAAAACAACTTCTCCCTCAAAGGCACGCTTTACCGCATGAAGCTGGCCTGATGCAATAACAGCAGGATCTTCGAATATATTGTACTTTCCAATAACCAAGTCCGGATCGGAAACACGATATTCGTCCAGTATGGCCTTATTCACCAGCACTGTCGTTCCATCATTGGCATAAACCTCGATGGGGTAAGGAAAGCATTCTATCACTTTCGCAAGCAGTTCTTCTTTCCCCAGGAAAGAATGAAATGACCCTGCAATGTGATTTTGCAGACCTTCCATATCATTTCTCACCTTAATCACCTGTTTTCAGGCTTTTTGCATCACCGGTTGCCAGCAAGTTATTTTTATTCCATTATACTATAAATCTCAGTATATTTCATTCTTTCAGTTTTTTACAGGACTTTCGCAAGAAATGCCTTCAACCGGTCGCTTGAAGGATTTGAAAACAATTCGGAAGAGGATTTTTCTTCCACTATTTTTCCTTCATCCATAAAAATAATCCGTGTACCAACTTCACGTGCAAATCCCATTTCGTGGGTCACTACCACCATGGTCATTCCGCTTCCGGCAAGCTGCCGCATAACATCAAGCACTTCGCCCACCATTTCCGGATCAAGAGCGCTTGTCGGCTCATCAAACAGCATGACATCCGGTTCCATACACAAGGCCCGTACTATGGCAATTCTCTGTTTCTGGCCTCCTGACAACTGTGACGGATAAGCTTCCATTCTATCCGCCAGACCTACACGTTCCAGGAGTTCCACAGCTTTACGGACGGCTTGTTCCCGAGACTGTTTCAGCACCTTTACGGGGCTGAGAATCATATTATCCAAAACAGTCATATGAGGAAATAAGTTAAACTGTTGAAATACCATACCCATCTTTTGCCGGTGCTTGTTGATATCTACCCTGGGATCTGTAATATCGGTTCCTTCGAAGAATATCTTTCCCCCTGTCGGCAGTTCCAGCAGGTTAAGACATCTGAGAAAAGTAGACTTTCCGCTGCCGGAAGGCCCAATGATTACCGCTACGTCACCTTTCCGTATTTCGGCATCTACCCCGTCTAATGCTTTTATACTGCCAAAGCTTTTTGATAAATTCTCCACCTTTATCAATACTTCATCGATCACTGCTGCGAAGTCTCCTTTCCATTATCTCCACTCCCTTAGACAACAGGACAACCATGAAAAGGTATATCAACGCTACTGCAATTAAAGGCATAAAAGCATCATATGTACGGCCGCGGATAATATCGCCTCCCTTTGCCAAATCCTGCAAAGCGATATAACCTGAAATTGAAGTTTCTTTTAAAAGAACAATAAACTCGTTAGCAAGAGCGGGTAAAACATTTTTGAATGCCTGGGGCAGGATGATGTAATACATGGTTTGGAAATAGTTTAACCCCAGACTTCGTCCGGCTTCCATTTGCCCTGTATCAATTGACATAATGCCGGATCGGACAATTTCGGCTACATAAGCTCCTGAGTTAATACCAAAAGCAATAATTGCCGCTATTACTTTATCTACATTAACAGACGCGAAAACAACAAAATATATTATCAGAAGCTGTACTACTACCGGGGTCCCGCGAATAACGGTAATATATAATTTACACAGTGTATCCGGTATCTTCATCTTCCCGGTTTTATCGTGAGTTGATCGTATAATGGCAATGATGAAACCGATAAAAATTCCGATTAAAGCAGAAAAGAATGTTACTTCCAGTGTAATGCCTAATCCATTAAATAAATACTTCCAGCGGTTATCAGTTATAAAATTGTTAATAAATTTTACCCGGAAATCATTTATCCATTCAGCCAATACTATACTCCTGTTCTAAGAAGATAACGGGCGGTTTTAAACCGCCCCTGTCAAACTATGGGATTTTTAATCTGCCGATATGTACTTGTCAATAATGCTCTGCAGCGTTCCGTCTTTGGAAAGCTCTCCCAAAGCTTTATTTATTTTATTCAGTAAATCTTCGTTTTTCTTTGAAATTGCTATAGCATATTCCTCCACAGTATACGCTTCCGGAAGGATTTGCAGTCCCGGGTTTTGCTGAACAAAAACTTTAGCGGGTTCATTATCAATAACAACGGCATCAACTTTACCCTGAATCAGAGCCTGCACCGCTTCAACGCCTTTGCTGTACCGCTGGACATCAGCGTCCGGCATCTCATCGGTAACATATATGTCTCCGGTTGTGCTTTCCTGTACCCCGACTGATTTATCGGCCAGATCATCCGAGCCGGCAATATCTGAACCTTCCCGTACGATAATGACCTGGGAGGCGGTTGTGTAAGGCACTGAGAAATTAACACTGACCAGCCTGTCATCCGTTACCGTC
>DATCLI010000332.1:0-6874 GCA_036563955.1 Clostridia bacterium
AGGTGCTTCTTAATGTAAAGCGGCAGCTTGAGAAGAGCGTTAAGAATGAACTCGGCGCGGCAATTCGCGAACTTGAAAATCAAAAAGCCATTCTTCGCGAAATACAGCTTGAAATTGCCTCCCAGGAAAATGAATACCGCAGGGACGGTGTTAAGAAAATAAGGCTTTCCAAGCTTAAGCAAAGGCTTGAGTATATAAGGGCAATGTATGGAAAGGAAGATTTGCAGCAGCAGAGGGTTAATGAAGAAATAGAAAATGTCGATAAAATTAGAGTAAGACTTGTTGAAATAATGAAAGAAAAAAAGCTGCTTGAAAAGCTGAGAGAAAAAGAGCTTTTCAAATTCAAAAAAGAACAGGATCGGATTGAGCGAGTGCACGTCGACGAGATGACAGGCTATGCAAAATATGCAAATGGAGAAAAGGAAAACATAATGTCATAGGGAGATGACCATGGCAGAAAAAGCAAAAACAAAAGCGGAAGCCCCGGTACCGCAAGGAAGCGAAAGTAAGGGTGGATCGGAAGGGTTTTTGCATGGATTGCTGACCGTTCTATTATCAATACTTATCGTACTTGTAGTATTCGGAGGGGCTTTTTATTATGTATTGAAAAATAATATATATAATCTTGGGGAATACTTCCGTCCCCGCCTGGAAAAAAACCCGGTATTGAAGTATGCTCTTCCTCCGCTTCCGGCCTGGGAGGATCCCGACGATCCGAAACATCTTACTCAAGCCGAATTAGTAAAAAAATACAACGATCTGCGAAATGACAAGGCAGATCTGACTATAAAGCTTGAACAGGCAAATCAACGTATTATGGAGCTGGAAAACGAAAGACAACAATTAAGCTCGCTGAAGGAGGAAGCGGAAGCCGTAAAGCTTGAAAATGAAAAGCTGCTTGAACAGATAGAACGGGAAAAGGCACAGCTTCAAAAAGACAGGGAAGAGGTTTCGGAAATAATTGCAAACGGCAGCCCGGATGGATTAAAGGATTATTATAATAAAATTGACCCTGAAACCGCAAAGAAGATATATACCGAGATTATGAAAAAAGAAGCGGCGGATAAGCAGGTGAAAACGATGGCAAATACATATGCAGAAATGGAACCTGCAAATGCGGCCGTTATCCTGACAGAGTTATGGGATAAGGATACCGGGCTCGTTCTCGATATAATAAGCCTTATGAAAGCGGATGAGTCCGCTGAAATAATGGAAAATATGGAGCCTGCGCTTGCTGCGGAGCTCATGCAAAAGCTTGCCGGGAGAAATCTTGCTGATTAAAAATACATATGGAAGCGCTTAATGTTCAGAAAAATCAATAAATCGATATTGTTCATGTTGGGTCGAACGGTGGCAAAACCACTGATAAAATAAAAATATATTTGTACAAGGGAGGTGATGAAATATGTTTTGCATAAGCCCCAAAATACCGGTACCGCTTCAATCGTCCGTGGAATCAGGAGATTCGGCGGGTAAGCGAAGCTCTGTAAAAGACGGCTTTTCGGAAATCTTCGACAGGAGTATGCATGCGCTGCAAAGAGACAATACCGGAAAACAACGGAGCGGACACAGCGCCGATTATACCGTATCATCCCTGAATGCGGCTGAGACGCGTTTAAAAGTGCAAACCCGCGCAGAATACTCTGATAGCCCGCCTGCTGCTGACAGCCCGGTTGAGGGAAATGTCGCATCCGGGAATGAGGAAAGCGTTATTTGTGCCGGCGGCGGGGAACAAAACCGCACCGAAACAACAGACATTAAATCAGATTCTACAGTTCATAAACCAGAGCCGGATGATGAACCTGTGCCGGAGCCGATTGAATTGCTTCAACGGCTGCAGCAGCTTCTAAGTGATATCCTGATGCTCCTTCAAAGCTTTTATCAATCGATGAAGGAACAGGACAGCATTGAAAAAAATCCCGCGGATGTTCATTTGGAAGAACTTAAACAGCAGATTTTGCTTAAGCTGACTGAAGCGGCCGAGCTTATTAAGACGTCGGAACTGCCTGAGCTTGAAAACGCTTTTGCGGGCAAACTGCTGCAAGTGATCGAAAACGGTTTATTTGAAGCGGAAAGCGTTCGTGAAGGACAAATTTCTATCGAGTTTGTTAATGAGCTTGACGCCCTTGTCCGAAAGATGCTTTCTGAAACCAAAGCGGCAAAACTTCGGATAGCCGGGGAAACTCTCCCTGAAGTTACCGCCGGTCTCATCGCGCAGAATGCGGAAGATATTGTTTTAGAGCATGCAGAGCGGACAGAGGCTGTGAATACCGTAAGCGGTAAACCTATTGAGGAGCCGGTGTCAGACGAGACTAAAAAGAACGGCGCGGAGAGCGAAACGGACAATGAAGCGAAGCTGCATCAGGAACAAAGCCCGATGAACATTCCTAAGGTTTCTGCAGCAGTTGGAGGCGATGCTGACCAGAATTTCGTTGTAAATGCCGCAATCACGCCGGCCGATATTCAGAATGAAACGGCTTCTGCTGCGCAGACTGCGGACAAAACGCCTGCAGCCGGTTTGCGGCAGATGGAAGAATTTGACTACCAAATAATCCGGCAGGTAATTGAGAAAGCCGAAACACTGCTCAGCGAAAACAGGACTGAAATGGTTATTCGATTGAAGCCTGAAAGCCTCGGGAAACTGACACTGAGGATTATTCATGAGCGCGGCGGGATTACGGCCGGATTCATTGCGGAAAATGAACAGGTAAAAGCCGTAATTGAAAGCAACCTGCGCTTTTTGGAAGATTCTCTGCGAAGAAGCGGTGTAGAGCTGCAAAGTCTTGCGGTATCGGTCGGACAAAACGGCCAGGGCGGACAAAATGAGGATGGCAGACAATATTACAGCGAAAGGGCTATTGGCAGAAAAATGCCCGTACCTTCAACGGTACCGGTAAACGATATGCATCATATTTACCGGTTCGGAGATACTTCGGAAGGACTTATTCAAATGGAAAGGCCGGCAATTGACCTGACTGCGTGATAAGGAGGTGATAGTAATGTCACAGGTAAATTCAACAGGTACGAGACCAATCGACGATATGGTTGGTTCCTATGAAGCACTGAAGGAAAGCCGAAATGTTAATAATGATCTTGGAAAAGATGCTTTTCTGAAGCTTCTCATTACCCAACTTCAACATCAGGATCCGCTTGAACCGATGGACGACCAGGACTTCATCGCTCAGATTGCGCAGTTCAGTGCGCTTGAACAGATGCAGAACCTCAACAGTTCATTTTCCTACTCAATGGGGTTTTCGTTGATGGGGAAATATGTATCTGCGATTATACCCGATGAAAAAACCGGAGAGATTAAGTATGTGGAAGGCGAAGTAACGGCGGTGCGTTCTGCGTCCGGGGAGGTATATCTCGTCGTGGACGGTGAGGATGTTCCGATTGGCAAGGTCTCAAGTGTTTCCGATACTCCATTCGGAGGTGAGAATGCTGAACTTGAGCGCTACAGCAACCTGATTGGATTGCTCGGCACCGCGGAAACAGTATTGGTGGAAGACGAATCTCCTTACGTAATGGAAGGCATTGTTGCGACAATATGGAAAGGCGACGACGGGGTTTACGCAAGTCTTGACGAAGTAATCCTGAGCGTTAAGGATATCCGGAAAGACGCGTTTGAAACAGAGCAGGAATACATTGACGGCATGAAAGGCCGGGAGGTTGTATTTAAGGCAAAAGACGCAAAAACCGGAAAACCTGTTGAGATTGCGTGCGTTCTGAGAGACGGCGCTTATGATGAGGAGAGGAAATGCTTCCATGTAATACTTGATAAAGTGAATGTCCCGGTGAAGGATATAGTTTCGGCACGCAGGATTGATCTTCTTTCTACCGAGCAGCAGCTTCTCATGGAGATACTTCAAACACTGAAAGCGCTTGACGAAAAAATGCCCGGTTTGATTGAAGAACCTGAAAACACGGAAGTACCGGAAGAACCTGAAAACGCGGACGAAGAAACGGTAGACGTGACCGAAGGCGCAAATGACGCGGGGAATTCGGAAAGCGCCATGGATCCTTCAGACGGAGAAAGCGCTGATGCGGCCGGAGGTGAAAACTAATGGTTATCAATAATAAATCCGTTTCCGGTATACCTTATTTAAAGCCGGCAGTTGTTAAGCCTGAAAAAAGAAACGTTGATGAATCGGCAGGTTTTGCGGGCATACTTCAAAAAAAGCTTGTTAGCGACAGGGAAGTGAAAATTTCAAAGCATGCCAGGCTTAGAATGGAAATGCGGAATTTGAACCTTAGCGATAATCAGCGGGCAAGGCTTTCGGAAGCGGTTGACAAAGCGGATGCGAAAGGCGTAAAAAACACTCTTGTTGTTATGGACAATATGGCTCTTGTGGTTAATGTAACAAACCGTATCGTCGTGACCGCGATTAACGGCGGTGAATTGAAAGAGAATGTTTTCACGAACATTGACGGCGCCGTTTTTGCGGACTGATCACGGAGTGCTTCATTAATAATCATTAATTAATAACCGATATATTGAATAAGGGGTTATGCAGCCGGACCCGATCGGGAGGCTGTCCGCTCCGGAACGACGGAAGGAGCGGTAACCCGGGGAGGTTGATATTTTATGATGCGATCAATGTTTTCAAGCGTTTCGGGCTTGAAATCACATCAGACAAAAATGGATGTGATAGGTAATAATATAGCAAATGTTAATACTATTGGCTATAAAGCGAGCCGTACAACATTTGCCGAAATATTCGCCCAAACGATGTCCGGAGCCGGAGCGCCGGACCCGAACAACGGAAGGGGCGGAACGAACCCGATGCAGATCGGGCTTGGTATGAATGTTAACGCAATTGACACTTTAATGGAGCGCGGAAGCCTTCAGCGCACCGACAATCCGACAGATTTATCGATAGAGGGTGAAGGCTTCTTCATTGTACGCGCAGGTACCGAGGGAACGCCGATGTTCACGCGCGCGGGAAATTTTGCCATTGACAAACTCGGGAATATTGTTACCGCACAGGGGTTGAACCTTCTTGGATGGCAGAAATACGAGATTGACAACGAAGGTAATTACGTATTTGATTCACAGGAAGAAATTAAACCGCTTAACCTTTACGAGGACGAATACAATATGAACAAGCGCCTTATTGCGGCACAGGTTACAACCAAGGCTGTTTTGTCGGGAAACCTTGACGCCACGAAACCACCCGTGGGAGGTTATACCGATAATGCGGTTGGTACGGCATCGATGGATCAAATTAATGATGATGTAGACCCGGAGGGAGCAGCCACAGTAGACGGTGATGGAATACCCGACGATGGAACATCAAACTTTGACCCTCACTTTATTGTTCCCTTAACCGTTTACGATAACCTTGGAAACGAGTACAAACTAAATGTTAAGTTCTGGAAGAACTTTGTTGATTCTGAGGCACATGAAACCTCATGGTATTATATGGTTACGGGAAACGGCGCTGAGTTTGAAAATTCCGGAGGAGAAAGAGCAGCGGGGGTTATAAAGTTTGACAGCGACGGCAAGATTATTACCGATGACCCTGATTTTAATGTAAGGCCGCCGATCACGGTAAGACCCGATCCGAGCGTAGGAACCGATGAGTTCACATTCGAGCTGAACTTTGAAAAACTGTCGATGTACGCCGACGACAGCTCGGTCAAGCCTACGCAGGTTGACGGATATCCGCCGGGGAGCCTTGTTTCATTCAGTATAGGCAGCGACGGAATTCTGACCGGTGTATACAGCAACGGCCGGCAGCAGCCTCTCGGACTTGTCGCGCTTGCTGTTTTCGACAACGCCGCCGGCTTGCAGAAAGCAGGAAACAACCTGTTCCTGCCCACATCGAACTCAGGGGATTTTAACAGGGCATACAAGCCGGGTACGGAAGGAGCCGGCACACTGATTCCGGGAACGCTGGAAATGTCAAATGTCGACCTCGCGCAGCAATTCACCGAAATGATAGTTACGCAGCGCGGATTCCAGGCAAACAGCCGTATTATGACAACATCCGATGAAATACTGCAGGAGCTTGCAAACATGAAGAGATAATACAGTATTTAACTTTATTTGATTAATGCAGCGGGAAGGTGCGGGAAACCGGATTCGAGCATCCGGTTTCCCATATAAGGGAGTTCAGCCTGCATCTGCTCCGAAAGGGAGTGAATATATGATTGAAGTAACCCGACTTAACAAAAAGGAATTTGTAATAAACTGCGATTGGATTGAAACTGTTGAAGCCACTCCTGATACGGTTATAACCCTTACAAACGGGAAAAAGTATGTAGTGTCTGAAAAAGTCGATGATATTATTGAAAAGGTTATAGAATATAAACGAAAGATATTTTGTCCGGATCATGGAAAATATATAACGTGATGAGGGGTGTGTCGTTTGGAATCGAAGAGCATATATACAATACTGTTAGCGATTATTGCGGTGTTAACACTTGCATTGGCGGTGTTGATAATATTCCTGTTTGTAACCTATAATCCAAACGTGAAGGCTGCAGGAGGAATTCAAACCGACGGGGCAATGGCCGAACGGATAGTCCCGGACGACGAAATGATTGAGTTCAAGCTCTTCGGAGGAGAAGAAAAAATGTTTGCGCTGAAGAGCGAGCCTGAGCATCCCGACGCGATTGTACTGGTATCTGTTTCATTGAAATGCGACGCCGGATCCAAGAAGAAAAAAGCGGAAGAAATTACGAAGCTTGTTACCGAGTTGTACCTCAGTGAACTGGAAGAGGCGGTCGGCGACTATTATGCCGGTATGACCCTCACCGAAGCGAGGGAAATCGAAACCCGGTATAAGGCGAGGGATGACCTGTTGAATACGTTTAATGAAATATTAAATGCGAACAAGCATCCGAAGGAAAAGATAGTGTACAAGGTAAC
>DATCLI010000333.1:0-5613 GCA_036563955.1 Clostridia bacterium
GACGGTAAAATGTTCATATCACGCCTCCTGTGTTTGTTGTTTGATCACTTCTAAACTACAGGAAAATCGTGATTATGGGAAGAGGGTTTCGACTTTCTTCCCTTATTTTTTTGTTTTGCCTACGAAAATTTTACTCTAAGGCGGTTTCTTCAGTCAGACTGCATGAGCAATCAGTAAGTATATACAAGCTTTTAGTCTCTTGAAAGTAAAAAATGGACTGTATTGTTTTACCAAACAGGGGAAATGAAAGGAGAATAACATGAATCTGAAAAGAACGGTAGTTCTATTTTTTGTTGTTTCACTCAGCATAGTCTTTGCAGTTTGCGCATTTGCGGATAGCCAAAACGTAATTCAAAATGAAGCGAAGGCACAAACATTGAAGGCGTTAGGCCTGTTCAGGGGAAGCAATTCCGGCTTTGAACTCGACAGGGAACCTAACAGGGCTGAAGCCGGAGTCATGTTTGTAAGGCTGCTTGGAAAGGAAAAAGAAGCCGAGGAGATGAAATACCAGCATCCTTTTACCGATGTTCCGCCCTGGGCTGACAATTGCATTGGGTATATGTATGAAAAAGGCTATACCAAAGGCATAGGAAACAATCTTTACGGCAGCTATGACCTCATTCAGGCGGAATCATACATCACCTTTATTCTTAGAGCCCTTGGGTATTCCGACAGCAAAGGCGATTTTACCTGGTCGGATCCGTATCCGAAGGCAATGGAAATTGGGCTCGTAAACAAGGAGATGGAAACCGTCCTTAAGGGAAAAGTCTTCCTGCGTGATGATTTGGTTGGAATTTCCTATGACGCCTTGAATGTGCATCTGAAAGATACCAACACTTCTCTGTTGGAAAAACTGATCGAGGAAAACGCTGTTTCTTCCGATACGGCAATAGAAGCGGGATTGATTGCAAAGCCGGTATGGAATGGAATGACAACAATTGCCTTCACAAATTTCAATAATGAATCATTTACCCTTCTTATTGACCGTTCAACATTGCCCGAAAATATGCGGGATTTTTATAAAGTAACCACCGGTGGTATGGGCAAATTCGACGAAGGATTATTTCAATTAAGCCTAGTCCACGCTGAACGAGAAGGAATCACTTCAGGCAACTTCAATCACGCCGAGCCGTATGATGACGAAAAAGGTATAAGGACAAGATACTATTCCAATATGATAATCCAATTATTTGATAAGAACGGCAACCGCATTGGAACCGCATTGCTTAATCCTGTAACGGAAGGAACCATGAGCGTCGAATTTAAGGAATATAAAGCCGAATATCCGGATGATTTTGAAGAAATACTCAAACCATTCCGTGAAATGGCGGATGTAAGCACAGCGGTGGCTTACGGCACAAACACAAGTGATGAGAACAATCCATTTATGTATCTTTATGTGGACCGGACGCTTCTGCCTGAATCGGTTCGAAACTACAGAGGGTTATCAATTATAACCGGCGGCAGCCAAAACATCGAGGAAACGATGTATATGATGTGTAAAACCGGTTCTCCTCCGGAACCTTCCGATAGAGAAATTATCACAGTTTTCGATCAAATCAAAGGATCAATCATTCTTCTGTATTCCAATGAAGATAAAATAATCGGCTGGGCAAAGATTGATGAGAACCCTAAACCCCCTGCAAACAGCAAACTTGTGGAACTCTTGGTAAAAACGGAATACACGGACGAAAACCTCTCCCTGCGGGATTTTTCGATAAAAAGGTATGTCAACGGCAACCCGGATCCGTTTTTTTACAATAAAGACGATATATATACCGCAACAGAGCGCAGGATTAAAGAGGTAAACGGCGAAATTGTAAATGACTGCCTGATCATTCATATAGGACCTTATTTGAAGCTGGATGATTCCGTACGGTACGAAGTGACAAGCAATAAGATTAATATAATTGAAGTCCGGGAAGAAAAAATACGATGACGCTGTTCATCTCCATACGAGAGACTGCCGGTTACCGGCAGTCTCTTTCATTTCTGCTTTTTTTGATATCTCGATTGTTTTATTTTCTCCTGAAGCTTTTCCAAAAACAAATCTTCATCTATCGGAAGCTCCACCTTGCTTCCTGTCCATTCGGAAAGATACATCGCGTTTGAAAGCATCAGCCCATTTATTCCTTCTGTCCCGGGCGCCAATAAAGGGGTTTGTTTGCGTATCGCGTTAACCCAATTTGATGTTATGCCTTTATGGCCTGTTTCCTGTCCCTCCACCGGAATTTCGCACTTCCAGCACTCCGGCCTTCCAAATCCGCCTTTATACTGCCGGTTAAATTCACTTTCGGGAATGCGCAGTCTCCAGAAGGTCAGTTTTTTATCTTCAACCACTATTTTTCCCCTGTCGCCTGTTATTTCGAGTCTATTTGTGCCTGGGGCATCGGCAACGGATGTTATAAATACACCGGTAGCGCCATTTTCATACTCTACATATGCTGTTACATCATCTTCAACTTCAATATTTCTGTGCTTTCCAAATCCGCAGAAAGCACGCACGCTTTTTGGCATTCCGCATATCCACTGCCATAAATCAAGCTGGTGCGGGCACTGATTAATAAGAACTCCTCCGCCCTCGCCCGCCCAGGTGGCCCTCCATTCTCCCGAGTCATAATAGCTTTGGGGACGGTACCAGTTTGTAATAATCCAGTTCGTTCTTTTTAATTCACCTAATTCTCCCGAGCTGACAATGTCTTTCAGTTTTTGATAGAGGGGGTTGGTACGCTGGTTGTACATCATGCCGAAAACCTTGCCGCTTCTTAGGGCAGCCTCGTTCATAAGCCTTACCTGTTTTGTATAGATCCCTGCGGGCTTTTCACAAAGAACATGAAGGCCTTTTTCAAATGCCTTTATTGCGGTCACCGGATGATCGTAGTGTACATTTGCGATTAGCACCCCGTCTGCCGTTCCAGATTCAAACATGGTATCAATACTGTCAAAGAGTTTTATGTTTTCTCCCAGGTTTTCCTTCGCCCATTCAAGCTTTTCTGGATTTATATCGCAAACAGCGGTAAGCTCAGCTCCAGCCACTTCACCTTTTGCCAAATACAAGGCATGATGGCTTCCCATATTTCCTATTCCAATAACTCCAACACGTACATTGTTCATAAAAAAACTCCAAAATGATAAACTTTGCCGGCATATTTATTCCGGAATGAATTTTTCTTTTCCGCTTCTATATATAGTTCATAAGGTATTCAAGGCTTATTTTGAGACTTTCAAACGGATCACGCGGGCATACGTCCTGCTCGACCGCATACCAGGTTACTCCCGTATCTCTGCAAGCTTTAATTATCGAAGGCCAATCCAGATTACCCTGGCCAATCTCAGCAAATGTCTGCTGACCGTTTATAATGGCCATATCTTTAAAATGAACAACTCCCATACGCCCTGCCGCTTTTCTTATCCATTCCACGGGGTTGGCGCCTCCGGCCTGCACCCAGTAAGTATCTATTATGAACCCGAAAGCTTTGGGATCAGTTTCGTTGAGTAAAATTTCCATGCCCGTTATACCATCGAATTTCTCAAACTCAAAATTATGATTATGGTATGCAAACTGAAGGCCGGCATCTTGAATTCTTTTTGCAATCTCACTGCTTTCTTTTACAAAGGCCAGAAAACCTTCCCTGCTCCCCCTGTACTCGTTCGGCATACTTCCCAAACCTATATATTTGCAGTTCCAAAGCTTATGCTCCCTTATTACAGCTTCAGTATCGTTTTTTAAGCGCCCATAGGGTATATGCGTACAGCAAATAGCAAGGTCAAGCTTGTCACATATGCTTTTTAAACGTTCGGGTTCTATCGGCCCCATCCCTGAGACCTGAACAGCGTTATAACCTATTTCCTTTACCTTTTTAAGAGTATTCTCAATATCCGGTTCTGTTTTTATGTAGTCCCTTACCGTATACAACTGCGCGGCTATTGTTTTTCTGTCCATACAAATCTCTCCTTATTAAATTATTGCTTTACGACTATTATAGAACATAATAAAAGCATGATTATTGCTTTTTAAAAAGGTATTATTGCATTTTTAACAAAAAGTTGAATAAAACTCCCAAAAAGGCCGGAATTAAAATATCCGTAAAATGAATTAGTTAAAGTCTAAATTTGGTAAGGTCCCAGGTGACATTAGTTTGTCACAAAATTGCCCTATTAAGTCTGTTAATTTAATTGCACTATGAATTGTTTGATGATGCCGTGGCTCAATGTAAACCGGCAATTTTATTCACTTTCCTCTAAAAACTATGAAATTGTATATTGGGGCATATTTTGCGGGCAATGAAAAGAAATACCCTGAGCACATCTCTATTGAACACTGCTTAACCCTCGTATATTTGCGGCTTTCTGCTTTGCACGAATAGCCATACGAAGCGGATGTATTTCCTCTTCTAATGTTAACGGCATGCTTCCCTTACCCATCAGCATATTGATATACATATCAAAATAATTCTTTTCAAAATCCGTATTATTTTGGGGAACATGGATATACCGCACTTCATGATTGTTCAAAAACAAACGTGGTTGCATGCCGCCATCCACTGTTTCAATAAAACCTTTTGTACCAAAAATTCTTAAATGTTCGTTCCCCCACCTGCCAAATGTATTTGTGTTCAGATAATTGGCAATAATTGATGCAACCCCGCCATTTTCAAGCCACATTATGATTGACGCGGCCATCTTCAAATCACCTTTCGGGACAGGATTGCCTTTCGTTGTTTCCATCGCTTCTACATCACTGATCCTGACTCCAGCAGTGTGTTCAACGAACCTGAAAGCGTGAATCGCATTCTGCATGATAAGACCTCCGTCAATATCTTCATGCTGAGGCCTTCTTTCATGATATGGATATGATTTCTGCGCAAAAACCTGTACCACTTCGCCAATCTCACCGCTTTGAACAATTTCACGAACCGTCAAATAGGGCTGTCCAAACGATGTCCACGCCATTTCCCGAAACACACGGCCCGTTTTCTTAGAAGTTTGAATGATTTTGTCCAGTTCCTCCTCATTCATGGCACTTGGTTTTTCAGAATATACATGCTTTCCTGACTTAAGGCAAAGAATTGCTTCTTCCGCTTGCTTTTTACGAATGGGCGAACAAAGGGATATCAAATCCACATCGTTATCCAAAATCAATTCCTGTATCGATTCGTATATACGTACTCCGTTTTTTTTCGGAAGCTTTTCGGTATCAATACACGCTGCGGCCGTAAGCTCCGCATATGGATGATCGGCTAAAAGGCGTTGTATTTGGTGTCCGTTGCTGCCGTATAACCCAATCCTGATTTTTTTACTCATAAATGACCTCCATTTAGTACTTCTAAAAGACCCACAAACAGCCGAAATAAGGTTCTGTTTAACGAATTTTTCTTTCTATCTTTGACTTTACATGTATTATTTCTCATTTTGTATATGGCTATTTTTCATAAACTCATTCTATTAACATTACCTTATAACCATTTTTTTATAAAATCAATATTTTTCTCGCCATTCCATTCATGGCCGCCGTTGTGTACGTGCCAATATATTCTGTCTTCCGCTCCTAAGAGCTTATATGCCTGTTTTGCTATTTCAACCTGTGTTTTTACATTCATAATGCCGCTCTTC